>JAUVHR010000199.1 GCA_030593165.1 Candidatus Thorarchaeota archaeon | reverse complement strand
AACTTGTTCCTTCGGAGGCTGAGATAACCTCCATTAATTTCGATGACTCTCGTGGAGAAGTGATAATAGAAGCACAGAAGCCAGGACTCGTAATCGGACGGAGTGGATCAACACTGAGGGAGATTACTCGTCAGACATTCTGGCGTCCGAGCGTTGTAAGAACACCGCCGATAGAGAGCAAGTTAATCAAACAAATTAGGTACATTGTTCAGTCCGAGGGCGCAAGAAGGAACAAAATCTTCCGCGAGATTGGAGTACGAATTCATCGACCATCTCTTGTAAACAATGGATGGATAAGACTCACAGCGTTTGGAGGATTCCGTGAGGTCGGAAGACAGTGCATGTTTCTCCAGACCTCTGAGAGCAACATCTTGATTGACTGCGGTGTGAATGTTGGTACGCCAAGCAAGGCTTTCCCAAGGTTTGATATGCCTGAGTTCAACATCGACCATCTAGATGCAGTTGTCATCACGCACGCTCACCTCGATCACTGCGGTATGGTTCCGTTCCTATTCAAGTATGGTTACCGGGGACCAGTGTATATGACCGCCCCAACACTCAATCTGGCAACACTGCTCCAGCTCGACTACCTGGATGTGGCTGAACGAGAGGGAAAACTCAGGCCATTCCGTGACAAGGATGTCAAAGAGGCAATCCTACACACAATCACGCTCAACTATGGAGAAGTGACAGACATAGCACCGGATGTGCGACTTACGCTTCATAACGCCGGACACATCCTCGGTTCTGCCATCGTACACTTGCATATTGGAGATGGCTTGTACAACCTTGCATATACTGGCGACTTCAAGTTTGGAAGAACCCGACTTTTGGAGCCTGCCACATTCACATTTCCACGTTTAGAAACTCTGATTCTTGAGAGCACCTATGGTCATCCAACCGATAAGATGCCGCCACGACAAGAGGTGGAGAAGAGGTTCGCAAGCATAATTCGTAGGACAATTGAAAGAGGCGGTCATGTACTGATACCGGTTCTGGCAGTAGGTCGTGCACAAGAGATGATGCTTGTCATCGAAGACCTTGTGTCCAAGAAGCGAATTCCTAGAGTGCCAGTCTATATTGAGGGAATGATTGCGGATGCTACTGCAATTCACACAACCCATCCAGAGGCACTCAGTAAGAAAATACGCGAGATGATTTTCCACCAGGGAATAAACCCATTTCTCAGTGATATCTTTGTTCAAGTTGACCATGCCGAGAGGAGAGAGGAGATAGTATCCAGTGAGCCCTGTATAATCATGGCCACATCAGGTATGATGGCTGGCGGCCCAAGCGTCGATTACTTCAGGCTGATGGCAGCCGAGGAGAAGAACACTCTGATATTCTGTTCTTACCAAGGGGAGAACACTCTTGGCAGAAGGATACAGAAGGGCTGGAAAGAGGTTCATATGAGGAACCGAGAAGGAAAGACTACAGTCATACCGGTCAACTTGGAAGTGACAACTGTCGAGGGATTCTCGGGACACTCGGACCGAAAACAGATTTTGAACTTCGTCAAAAGAGTGAGCCCTGCACCTGAGAGAGTTCTTACATGTCATGGCGAAGCGTCGAAATGTCTCAACCTTGCTTCAACCATCCACAAGACTTTGAATATCGAAACAAGGGCCCTTATGGTTACTGAATCGATCAAGCTCAGATAGACGCAATCAAAACTTCACGAATGATGGAGTGACTATAACACATCCTTCGTTTACTAGTGCTATGTCGGCTCTGTAACTGCGGGTCTCACCACGTATACGCTCAATGATTCTCTTTAACTCAAGTTGAGCCTGTTCTTTGTCGACATTGAGTCTTGAGATATCCAGAAGTATGATGTTGCCATCACGGACTTGGTTGACAATGAATGACACGTCTTCCAGTGATTCCAACCGCTTGGACCTTACAAAGATGGACTCAAGGTCAGCAAGCCTCTTGCACTCTCGAATGGGATCCGGTTCAGAGAGAGTGCCCGCCGCAGGTGAGAAGATTCCAAGGCGGCTGAGTGGGGGGGTGGTCACTGGCTTATCAGATGGGTTCTGTTTCTGGTCCTTACGTCTAAACGAGAAGCGCACTCATATTCACCTCTAGTAATCATAATCTCAGTGTTAGGTTCTAAGAAAAGGTTGAGTATTATCTCACCGATTGAAGCAAGGTTTATCTCGAACTCTCGGTAACAACGAGTGATTACAATGTGCCCCAGCTCACTGAATTCGGGATATTCGGCAGCACTTCAAAGCAAACTGAAAGCACTTGGAAATCGCTATGCTGTCGAGATTCTGCAGGTGCTGAACCCACCAACGGGTGAAATAATCTCAAACCTTGGTTGGGAACAGATAGTCGAGTCAATTCTCGCATTGAGAGGAAGAACCAGACCAATAGCTGGTGCTAAGGGTGATAAGACACAGGAACAGGTTGAATACGAGGAATTGAAGAGGAAACTGACCTCAGGCGGGACCTTGTATGAGAGCATGAACAAGCTTGTCAGCGAAGGCTTCGTCCTAGCAGTAGGAGAGAAACGAAAAAAGCAACGGAAATTCATGATAGCTCATGAGGGACGTCTTGCACTGTTTGTCATATCCGGATTGAACGAACCTTCAGAAACTGATACAGAAGTGCGAAGAGCTGCTAAGTTACTGTTGAAACATAAGAATTTCGTCAGATTGCTGCCAGCCCAAGAGAAGTTCGTCAGAGAGATAGGGGAGATAGAGGACAATCTTCTGATTCAGATGCCACCAGGTTCAGGTAAGACATTCCTCGCAATGATTGCGACACTAATCCGTCTGCAACGCGGAGTAAGATGTCTATACCTGACTCCTTACATTTCGTTGAATAGACAAATAATGGACGAATATGCTGAGCTGTTTGAGAATCTGGACTATTCCGTTGTCAGACATGACGGACAACAGCAAGCTTCCGAGAAGGAGTTGGAGAATGCAGACCTAATCGTAGGAGTCTATGAAACCTTTGCTCATGCACTATTGCGCGACAGTCCATGGACCAAGAACATTGGGCTTGCAATAATCGATGAGATTACCGAGCTCGATTCCATGATTGAAAAGCCCCAAGCACAGGACCTGGGAGTTGATAGAAGTACACGGTTGGACTGTCTGATCACCCTGCTGAAGAAGAAGAGCCAGATTGTGACACTCTCATCGAGGTTCGGTGATACTGACGCTGTGGCGAAATGGCTGGGTGCTAAGATCTTCCGACCCAGTGCAAGAATCATGCCAGATGAGTTCATTGCTGTGAGGTGTGATGAAGGGGTAGAGATATTCAGCATTGATGGATGTCAGAACACACTCATAGATAGCGAAAACATAATGGAGGCAGTATTCTCACACATCGAGTCATTCAGCAAGAAGTCGGTGCTCGTGGTTGCTGGTTCAAGGTTCGGAGCCGAACATATCGCGAGATTCATTGGTGAGGAGTATCCCAGACCAATGGATACGGGCGTTCTAGACCAAATCGTTGATCTGCAGATGGAAGGGCCAGCTGCACAACGCCTGAGAAGCACATTGGAGAAGGGGGTTGCGTTCCACCATGCAGGCCTTGACGCAAAGATACGGGCAAGACTTGAGAGGATGATAAAGTCAGGAGCAGTAAAGGTTGTTGTGTCCACGACGGGTATTACGTCTGGAACTAGTTTCCCATTTGACTCTGTCATCATCTTGGTTGGTAGCGGACTTGGATATCGTATAACTAGGTCGAAGTACCTCCAGATTGCAGGAAGGATTGGAGAATACTACTTGGTGGAGCATGGTGGCAGCGTCTACGTTATCTTCGATGAACCAACGCGTCATTATCCGGACCTTGAGGCTTTGGAGAGCACTCTGTTATACGAACCACTTGAACCACTTCAACCTGGACGCCTCTCCCCGCAGATTATGGCGAGCTTAATCACTCGAAAAGTGGTTTCTGGAAGACCTTTCAAGCGCGAAAACGTGGAAGACGATTTCTTGAAGCTAGTTGGGAGTACACTTAGAGGCGTATCCGACCCCGATTACATAGATGAAATGAAGACCATCTTTGGCACCCTCTTTGATTATCTCCTCACAGAAAAGGTGTTTGAAACAAAGGATGGCAAGTTCGTACTATCAAAGGAATCGCGCGCGGCAATATCCGCAGGAGTCAACATCCTCGAGTTCCTACGGACGAAGAAGATGCTGACAGACCTTGACGAGAAGGTAGAACAAGGTACATTGATTGATCTCATCCTAGGATTCACCCTTCCCTCCTCGATAAGACCCCGCAATATTGTTCCTACTGATTTCGAGATTGAATTAATGCAGATAAAGCCACTAAACGATTGGTATCTGCAGTTCTCACGGAATCGATACAATGTCAAGTGTGTCGTTATACAAGCTTGGTTAGATGAAACGGATGTACTAGGGGCAATCAGAAAGGCACGAGAAGTGACGAAAGCGGATATAACAATCGATGAGGGCGACTTGAGAAACTTGGTCAACGTCTGTAGTACAGTTGCAGAAAGCCTTGCCAGATTCTTGGCCACCAAGAGAAAGAAAGCGATTGCTGAAAGACTCGAAAGATTCAGTGTGCAACTGCGATATGGAGTTAGGGAGGACCTTGCAAACTCTGACCTGTTCCACCTCCAAATCCCACAGGGCGACGATGTGAGTCATAGAAGTCTGACAAGAGTAGAAGTCCGATTGCTCCATGATAGGGGCTATGGAACTATTGAGAAAGTCGTCAGGAAAGATATCGACCCAGACAAACCCGGATTCGCGAGAGAGAGATTCGCGAAGAATTCAGGTTTTGATACTGGTTTCGCAAAAACTCTGTATAAGGCTGCGTTGGAGTACTACCGAAGAAGCAGGACTGTAAACGAGTAGTAGCTGTTCACTTTTTGCTGAAGTTCCAGAGGTCGTCGTTGATATGATGAATTGTCAATACGACCTTGCCTTTCGATGCGGCGCGTAGGTCTTCCGATGACATCTTTGAAACGCCAACCGCTAGAGCCTTCCCATGAGTCTCATCGACAATCGCAACGATTGACCCTTCAGAGATCCCATCGTCCACGGCCGTGACACCCGGTCTCATGATGTCTGCACCGTTCACAACAAACCGGACTGCGCCCATGTCCACAGATACGCGCGGGATTACTATCATACCACTAAGGAGAGCGTACAGTGTCGGGAAGAATCTGTTCTCAGACTCAAAAAAGATGATATCGCCATTAAAGATGAGAATCCGCATTCCATCATCGAGTATTCCTGACTCCAGTTTGGACTTTGAGTCAAGACCTTGGACGGTAGTACTTAGTTCGCTCGCAATGTAGTCAAGAATCTCCCTTTGCTCTCGCTTCTTCAGAAGATGACGGCGTTTGATTTTCTCTAACTTTGGCATTATATACACAACCGAGGAATTCCTTTTGAAGTCTGTGAATGAGTGACATGAGCAAGAGAAACTCGGACTCATCGCCACGTTTTTAAGCCTAGTCCAGAGTTTTGCCAAAGCGACGTGAGTCAGAATGCTCACAGTCGACTTCTCTGCTGGTGAACTCTAGTGAATGCAGGTAGACCCATGGAGATTCTTTCGAAATCGATTGATGCACAAGTGCTCGTCGAGCTGAAAGGGCGAAGAAAAGTCAAGGGCAGACTGCAGGGCTATGACCAGCACCTCAACCTCCTCTTGGAGGACGCAGAGGAGCTTGTATTCGATCCTGAAACTGAACAGGAAACAATCACTCAAATCAACACCGTGATTGTCCGCGGCGATAATGTCGTAATCGTTTCGCCTCCACCGAAGAGGGCAAAGAAAAAGGAGTAGACTCCAATGGGAAAAGGCACCCCAGCAAAAGGTAAGAAGAACAATCCGCATCACATTCGCTGCAGGAGATGCGGCAGAAGATCCTACCACGTTAGACACAAGAAGTGTGCTGCATGCGGATTCGGTGCCTCAAGTCGACTCCGTCAGTATAAGTGGGCTCACAAGAAGGTTCACGGCATTCGAGTGAGAGGATAGAAGCATAGCCCGTGATAAGCTCTCAATTCTACATCTGCAGATTCATCTGAGTGTAGACTAGTACACTTCCAGATTATTCATAGGATTGATATCCAAACTAATTCTAGTATTATGTGAACCATAGGGGAAGTCACATGAAACTAGCGGCATACGTTGGTCTTTTGCTCTTGCTCTCAGTGTCTACTGTACCATTGTATGCCAACGCCAAGACCACGTCAACGCCTTTACCGCAATTTGAAACAGGGGAAACGGAATATACACAGTACGGTAACATTCTGATTGAGAAAAATGCAGACTTTGAGTTTCAAGGATGGCCAGGCAGTGGCACACTTGAGGACCCCTACGTGATATCTGGGCTTGAGATTGCCACCAACGAATCTGCACTCGAAGTATCGGGGACC
>JAUVHR010000195.1 GCA_030593165.1 Candidatus Thorarchaeota archaeon | reverse complement strand
CACTTCTTGATGGCTCTGGCCGACCAAGGGCTGTGGGTTATGGCATGGGCTACTCCGGATTCGGTTCCTGAACTCACTTTGATTGATCTGCTAAAATCAGCCTTTGATTTGAAACGTCTGCTGTGATGACTCGCTCCCCTTGCAGTTTCTTCCAATATGTTCTTTTGTGAGTTCTGTCCAACCAACCAGTACCAAAACTAGGTTAGCTTGGAACCATCCTGAATGAGGTAATCGAACAGATGTCAATCACTGCATTCATCATGCTCAGGATTGAGAGCAGATTGAACAGAGTAATATTCGACAAGATTAGTGCGTTACCGGAGGCTGAGGAGACTTACCTACTCTTCGGCGCTTATGACATCATAATCAAGTGCATTTTCAAGAGTAATGAGGACCTGAATAATTTTGTAGTGGATGTACTCGGAGCTATCGATGGTATTGAGGATACACTGACAAATGTCTGTGCATCGTGCAACTAGTGGAGATTGAATAGTCTCCTTTTACTCCGTAAATTCAAATCTACCTATCCGAGAATATTATTTCCCTGATTCTCCGGTAGATTCTTACACTCTCGTCCGAACCAATTGCGAACACATGTACAAGAGTTTCATACAGTTTCAGGACATGCTTGTCTGCTACATCTCGTTTGAGTAGTCTTATGACTTGCGAACGACCTTCCTGTTCTGCATTGTAATGCTCCACCCAGAGTTTGGCCAACTCAGTTTTCTCGTCTTCCGATAGTTTGAGGTCAAAGGTCTGAACCAACTCATCAACAAATTTGGCTGACTTCTTCTTAGCCATCGACGCGTCAGATGTCAGAACTCCTGTCGTTACGACAAAGCCCATTGAAGTCCTTCTGTAGTAGTCCGTTGTGCGTTTTCCCTTTGTAGCGGTCCCAAACTTGATTACAAATCCATGCTCAATAAGTTTAGGCAGGTGGTGATATACCTGATTCTTTGTGACCTCGTCACATCCTTCGCATTCCAGGGACATCTTCACTATCTCGACCACTGACAGGGCATGACGGATCACATCTCTCTGGCGTATGATGGTGTCACCACTCAAATCATCTTTTGTGGTTGTAGTAATCTTATCAGGAATACCTTCTCTAAGAATCTGCAAAATATTAACTCTGACCGTATCATCCAGCTCGGCCGCACGTTCCGGTTTCTTAATAAATGCAATATCAGTCACGGCCACCTTGGCCTCTTTCGTGGTTTCAAATTCGACACCTGCTTCAGTAAAGGTGTCTGGAAGCTCATCGGTCAATACTCATTTCCTCGTTCTGTGTTTGAAAACAGTGTTTTCCACGATTATACTCACTAATCGTACATATTAAAATCTTCTGGTGACACATGCGTTTGAAATACACATTAATTGCTATACAATGGTTGGTGAGGCAAACGTTTATATACACTTACGTATACATACCACATGTTCAAATCACGAACTTAGGTGAAGAATAATGGCGATTGAATCAAACAGCAGGAACGCATCTGTGACGAAGAAAACGAAGATCGCGAGAGTCCAAATGGCTGACGCGATCGGTTATGCATATACCTACAGGAGATAGATACAATGGCTCTAGCTAAGAAGGTAAAACACAAGCGTGCTCCGAAGAAGAAGGTCTCTACAGCTGCTCTAGCCTACTCACATCTTTACAGGTAGATTGTGATGATTCGCGATAACGAGTCTGATCAATCTCAGTCAAGGATTGAGACTAGGCCGACACCAGTACGGCAGCGCCAAAACCTAACATGTAACGATGTGCTCATGTTGGAATGCACATGAGCATATCCCCTGTTTTTGAAAGACAGGAATCTCATTTTTGAAACACGATTTGGTAGAATGCATCATTCAAAATCCAGGACACTTCAACATGCATGGCATTGTCAGGAAGATGTTCAATGGGTGGCTTGGCTGCAAAGAGCGAGTTGTTCTCTATGATCTTCTTACCCCACTCTGTTTCCCTTGCCTTGGATGATAATCCTTCATCGCTCACGACAATAATGCCCCAAGGTTTGGTAATCCTGAGCATCTCATTAAGAGCTTGGGGGATGTCAGAGAATGTATTGATACCGCCACTGTGGATGACAAGATCGAATGTATTGTCGGCATAGGGGATGTTGAACACACTGCCGTGAACCAGGCTGTGGGTTATACCTTGGTCAGTTAATCTACGCTGAGCAACTCTCAACATGCCTCTTGATACATCAAGCCCATGGAAATCGAAGCGGCCAATCTGACCCTTCAAGGCGTTGGATATTGCCATGAAGTTTGCTGCAGTGCCGATACTTACGTCAATAATAGTGGCTGGCCCCTCCATGGGGATGAATCCTACGAGCTTCTCTCTCTCTTTCATAATATCTACACCGAGAAACTCATCGTAGGTCTTGATCGCCTCGTCGTAGGTCTCTGCCATCTGGTCGTAATCCTCAATCCACTTCTTGTCCTCAGCACTCAGAGGCGGATACACAAGCAATGGGATGCCCTCTTCAACTGTCCATTCATGTCCCTTCTTACAGACCAATTCAGCCTCATGGATTTCATCATCTGTTTCCAATTCTGAGTCGGTAAGCTTCAGCTTCTTGCTTTTCCGGCATTTCGGGCATCTTAGTTCTCTAAGGAGGAATTTCTTCATTCTGTAAGCACCTTTGTGAGTCGTGAATTGATACCACTACAAGCGTTAGATAATGAAAACACAATATCAATCTATTCAAGCGCGATGTAGGATAAGTTAGCCTACCTTGTCGTTCCCGCTCTTTCTTTGAGGATTTCAACTATAGACGACAATATTGCAGTGATTACCTGTTTCTGAAATAGTACTATGAGTCTGTTCCTCACACAGAGTGCCCATGGTCGGCCTTGTTTGGATGTCGACCTGAATACGCCGATGCTCTCCGCATTATCAGCAACAACAACAGACATCTGGTGCGGATTCCATCCAGCGCTTTCAACATCCTCTGCAAGAATAGTCTTCATCTGATGGATTATTTCCTTTGAGCTTATTCCCTCCAATTTGCGGACATTCAAGTAATGACTAAACTCTCCTAGTTCAACCGTTTCGGGACTTACAGTGATGAGGTCGATTCTAACGCCATTCGCCTTCTCTTTTGCAGGTGCTGGTCGTGCAGCGGTCAGCAGTTCGAAGTCCATTGTGGCGATGAAGACCTCCTCACTCGCGTTAGCTATCAATCTTCTCAGTTCCATCTTCACCTGTTCGTTTCCCTCCACAGCGTAGAACTGCTCCGTAACTGTTATTCCTCTTCCCTTAACAAGACCCTCCAATGCCATCTGTGCTGACTGACCAGAATTATGTATCTGTTCGACTAGCGATGGTATGGCAATGTCCGGGTCTTGTGCCATGAATTCTGTTGGGTCGGTCCCAAGTACTTTCTTCACAAGCGCCCGCTCTTCCAAGTCACTAAGTACTTCGTAACCATGTTTCTCTGCCGGATTCTGAAACGTTCTGAGGATGTCCTCGACCACTTGGTGTGAGGAATTCGGGACGAATAGCTGGAATTAACAGCTTGCATCTACCGTTGCGTTAACTCTCTTTGCACTATACCTGAAGATAACAAGGGAGATGAGCGACATGACAACCACGTTGAGGATGATTGGAGTGTAGGAAGGCCAGATTGCATAGTAGATTGCTGCCATAATAGGACCTAACACACCTGAGATGGCCATCACCGACATGAGTAAGCCAGATGCAGTTGCCCTCTCTTCATTTCTCTCAGTCACATATTTCAATGACCCAACGTAGAGACAGGCCCAAGAGAATCCTAGCAATATCTGGGCTGGCATAATCTGCCAGAAATCATCCACAACCGCAAACCATAGGAATGCAACTGCAGTACTCACAAGGCCAATTGAAATAAGTCTCTCACAGCCAAATCGATCTGTGATTCCAAGCATGAATACCACTTGCGAAACTGAATTGAGGGCTTGAATCACACCAATCATGAGCAGGTCCGCTCCAAGCAGGCTGAGGAAAAGTGGCCAATAGGTCCAGAGGGCAAAAGCGCTGCTGTGACGAAGCAACATCGCCACATAGACCGGGTAGTTTCGTTTTATGGTTTCAATTGGGAAGAGTGGGACTACTATTGGCTTTGTTTGGATTCGTGGAAGGCCTATTGCACTTACAAAGGCCATCACAAAGAACATGGCGGCAACCACGAATGCGAAGTAGATGTTGAACCCTGCAGCATAACCTGCAAGGATGTTTCCGATGCCCCATCCAAGTGCACCAAATGAGGCAAAGCGCCCCATCGGCATTGTTGATTCGTATGCATAGGCTGCGAGCGCTCCCGGATAGATTCCTATACTGAAACCATTCAATATACGTACGATAAAGAGCATCTCAAGACTGCTCGAAACAATTAGCAACCCAAATGTGACTGTTGAAAGTAGAAGTCCAAGATACAGGATGATACGTCTGCCAAAGATATCACCTGCTCTGCCAAAGATGTAGCTGGCCAGAAAAGATGCAGCTGCATAAGCAGCTACTATGAGGCTTATGTAGAATTGGTCCGCTGAGAAAGTACCTTGGGCAAGGATTGGGACATATGTGAATGAAGACAGTATTGCAGCCCCTGCCGCCATCTGTATTCCAGCGATTCTCAGGGTACGCCTACTCGACACCAAAATTCAGTCACTTGTTGGTCGTTTCATGTTCTCATAATTAACACTATTGTTAATGGCCTAATCTCCCATCGGATGGAGCAAAGGCTTATCTCACTAGAAGTCATACTTCACATAGATAGCAAGTAATTGGTGACATGAGTGGTTTCGCCCAGATTAAAGTTCATCTTGATTACAGTCGACGAGCTGTTTTTAGTCGTGCTCGCGATTGCAGTAACCTTCTTCCTAGCTCCTGAATACTTACCAATCGTATCAGTGGTTTCCATTGGTTTTGCCGTTCTATATGTCATCGGCAAGTATTACGTGATTTACCCTTCGTTAGCAGATACATCAACACATGCCTACTACCATCTTAAGGGAATAATCGCCACGGTTGTGAACCCCATAACAACCACGTCTGGCAAAGTCAGAGTAGGAGCGGAGTTATGGGATGCTCGGTGCAAGGACTGCACAGAGATTCCTGTAGGATCCGAAGTACGTATAATAGATAGAGAGAACCTGCGAGTGTTTGTTGCACCCACAGAATGGGACGATCCATCATAGCCTAGATTGAACTACTTCTCTAGGAGCGCTGTTTCAATCAACCTGACCGTCTTTTCAACATCATCAAGATTGATTGCTTCAAAACTGGAATGTGAGTATCTGCATGGAATAGCCACTACAGAAACCAATTGGCCTTGTGATACAATCTGGAATCCATCTGTTGCATAGTTATGGTAGACTGCTCTCTGAACCGGGATTCCGCTCTTCTCCGCGGCGGCAAAGATGCGTTTATTCAATTCGTGTGAATAGACGATTTGAGAGTCCTTGATCACAATTACAGGCCCCTTCCCAAGGGATACTCCTGCCTCGCCCATCGTGCCGGGGTAGTCGTCAGCAAGCCCAATATCTACAACAAACACACCATCAACATCAAGCACTCTGGCTACAGCCGCCGCACCCTTTGCTCCTATCTCTTCCATCACAGTACTTACGAACGTCACAGTTGGGCGCTTATCCTTTGGCATCTCAGAGAGCCGTTCTGCAAGAAGTATCATCACAGTAAGTCCTACTCGATCGTCAAATGTCTTGCCCATGAGGTTATTTCCAATTTTCTCCACTGGTGAAGCGTAGATGACCGGGTCTCCAATACAGATGCCCAGATCTGCAACTTCTTTGGCTGAATTCATACCGATGTCAAGGAAGACCTCTTCCCATGTTGGGAGTTTGCTCTTCCCTTTTTGTCCCGCTATATGTGCGGTCTTGACACAGAAGTATCCCGGAATGAACCCTCCTTCCGTCATTATGAGCACCATCTGCCCAGGTAGAAGGCGAAGGTCGGGTACGTGTGCTTGGGTATTCCATTTGGCACGCAGGAAACCATTTGAATCGATGTTGCTTACAATGAACCCAACCTCATCTGCATGAGCAACAACCGCGTAGTGTTTTCCCGTTCCTTCTATCGTGGCCATCAGATTCCCAATCTTGTCCTGTTCTATCTTAGTACAGTACTTCTTCAGATGCTCCAAAACTGCCTCTTGGACAAGAGTTTCTCTGCCTACAGGCCCGGGCGCCGCACAAAGTGTCCTCAGTAAGTCCAATGTCTTCTCTGACATCTCCATATCCCTTCAATCTCTAGGCATCCTGCCCTTAAGACAATCACCATTGATGACGGAAAAGCGATTCCAATCCGCTAGTAGCCTTTCTTCTTTCTATGAGTGCAATTCGCGACCTTGAGTTGTTCAAGATACTGGATTTGCACTCTGTTTTTTTCTCTGGAACACTTCTTGAATCGCAATGAATGTTTCTTCTGTCCCATACTT
>JAUVHR010000067.1 GCA_030593165.1 Candidatus Thorarchaeota archaeon | reverse complement strand
CATGCGTTACGGTCCTCCTGTACCAACATACGTTGGAAATGAGATTGACTTGACCTATACTGAAACAGATGTATCAGTAACATTGGGTACTGGAGTCCATTATGGTATCAATATAGACACAAGTAAATACCGGGCAGAAGTCAATATTTCTGCAATCGCTCTTGTTGAATACGTGAACATGAATCTGGAGAATGGCACTATTCTATTCATGCTGTTTGATGGAGTCAATGTTGCAGGAGATATGCCTGTAAATCTGGACATTATCTTGGGTGATATCGCTATCAACGTCACTGTTGCAAGTAACATTGGTGGATCGTTCGATGGAGCAACAGCTGACGGTATAGTCAATATAGTAGAATATGACCACTGGACGCAAACAGGTGTACATTGCGAAACTGACAGCTACAATACTGCAAGTAATACAGTAACAATTACAGCTGATGTCTCATATCAAGGTGATATTGACGCATTTTTCAATATACCATTTCCACCCTAGCTTGGAGAAAGGAATTTGGAGGGAATAATCCCTCTATTACGTCTTTTAGGCCAGTTCTCTTCTCTCGAGTTCCTTGGCACTCAGCTCTCTTCTAACGACCTTGCCTACTGTAGAAAGTTGAGATAATCATAGCTTGAAATCATTGTGTCTACCATCTGACTGTTCGTTGGGACCAGTTTAATTGCAGAACCATAGTCTAGTGTTTGTTCTCGGTGGTCTTAAGCACCTAGTTGCTCCAGGGCATCTTGCTCCTCTTTCTCCCGCCTGAGTTCAGCATCTCTCTTGGTATTCTTCCTGTACCTCAATCCAAGTCCCACAGCAACAGGAACTGCAGCCATTGCGCTGATAACGACGACGGAGTTGAAGCCGTTGTACAGGAGAGATTCAATCAATGATACTTCGGGGTTCAACGGGTCGAAGCCCATTCTCACCTCCCATTCATCTGAAATGCCGTCATCATCGGAATCATAGCTATTGGGCATTGTACCAGCATGAAACTCCTCAAGGTTTGTCAGCCCGTCGAGATCATTGTCTTCTCCAGAATCTGGCATTAGAGGGTCTAGATTATTTGCTACTTCCCATCCATCAGGCATGCCATCGAGATCCGTGTCGTTGTTGTTGGGCAATGTGCCTATCTGGTACTCTTCAATGTTAGAGAGAGCATCATCATCGGGGTCCATACTGGCATCATCCACAGAGCCATCGAGCCCATTCTCTACTTCCCAGCCATCTGGCATCTGGTCAGAGTCTGTATCATTATTCCACGGGTCCAACCCGATTTGATATTCTACTAGGTTCAAGAGCATATCAGCGTCAGGATCCTCTCTGGCATCATCATGGAGTGGATTCAGGGAGTTAGTCCACTCCCATCCGTCGGGCATACTGTCCGAATCTGTGTCGTTTGACAGAGGATGGGTTCCAAGCCAGTACTCTTCAGAATTCAACAACCCATCAAAGTCTGGATCAAGGTGTCCGTCAAAGACCAGAGGGTCAAGGCCGTATCTAGTCTCCCACCAGTCTGGCATCTCATCTCTATCGTAGTCGGACAGGTCATGCATCTTGAGAATGAAACAGTCTGTATCTCCACCATTGTAAGTGTCATCTAGTGCTTCAAATGTCGGAAAGTCTACAGAACTGGTCATCCCCGTCAAGAATATGTTGCCAGCCGGTCCTAATGCAATTGAGAGTCCTGCATATTGGTCGGAGCCGCCTAAGTAAGTAGAGAACATGAGACCTCCGGTTGTATTCACTTTGAACAGGAAACTGTCGGTGGCATTCTCACTGTAAGTGCTATCAAAGGCAGCAAGCATAGGGAGGTCAGACGAGTCAGTAATTCCAACCAAAAATGCGTTGCCGTCCATGTCAACGGCGATTGATTCAATCTCCTCATCACCGGACCCACCCATAAAGGTTGAATATACGATGGTATTGTAAGAGGAGTCTATCCTTAGCACAAATGCTTCATGCTCACCCTCAAACTCCATATCAAATGGACTGACAAGCGGGAAATCACTAGACTTTGTGCGACCTGCAACATAGATTGATCCATTATCATCTAGGCCTATACCGAGACCCGCGTCATATGACGACCCGCCGATTAGAGTCGAGAAGACCGGACTTCCTGTCGAGTTGACCTTCAAAACGAAACAGTCCAATAGTCCATTTGGAGTGTCATCAATCGCATTCACAAGTGGGAAGTCCTCTGAGACTGTATGTCCTGTTATGTAGGCATTACCTTCATTGTCTACAGCAATTGCCATTGTGAAATCCACACTGGACCCACTAATGAAAGATGAGAAGCATAGTCCGGTCCCAGTTGAGTTGAGCTTCAACACGAACCCTTCTGTCCCCCCCCAACTCGTTTCACTGAATGCGTTGACGATAGGGAAGCCGGAGGCGCCTGCTAAGCCAACTGCATATACATTCGATTCTACGTCAACAGCAATGTCATTAATCCGATCACCCCAGCCACCGCCGATGGTGGCTGAATACAACAATCCGTTTCCCGATGCATTCAGTTTTAATAGAAAAATATCACTGTATCCATCGGGAGAGGAATGGAAAGGGCCCTCTGTTGGAAAGTCTTCAGACCACGTAGTACCACCAACATAGACATTGCCGGTTGTGTCAATTTCGATTGCTGCCCCCCTATCTGTACCCAACCCGCCAATGTAAGTGGAGTATACAATACCATTTCCGGTAGAGTTCAGTTTTACAACAAAGCAATCTTCAAGGAAACCAAGTGAAGAGTCCAGCGCACCCTCAGTTGGAAACCCCGGTGACTTTGTTGACCCTGTCACATATACGTTGCCCGACTGGTCCACCTCGATATCAGCTCCATAATCATTGTCAGTCCCCCCAAGGAAAGTAGAGAAATGAAATGCATTGTTGGTCGCAACCTCTGAGCATGAGTCGGCAATCACTCTCTTAGCGGGTATCTGTGAGCTGTTGAGCAACATTTCCCCAGATTCCAACTCACTGTCAAGGATGGCCACACTTCCAGCCACTACGGATGTTTCAGTCTGGCTCAGACTCCATTGAGTCAAGTTCAACTTCACATTCTTGTCCACTTCGTTATTGCCGGATGATGCTTGGAACTCGTGTCTGATGCCCTCAGGCGATGTGTGGTAGACAAGTGAAATCCCCGGATAGATGTCATCGTATATGACTGACTTGTATGTCTTGATTCCAGTGAAGTATCCCCGATGCCCCAAGAAGTAGTTAGTGCTATTGCTGATCACTCCTTGACCCCTTGGAATGAGTCCACCTCGCGATTCAAGGGTCACAGTTATGAGTTCCCTGCGGCTCCATTCAAGGAAGAGAATCTCACCCTCTCCAAAGCCAATGGCCCCATTGGAAGTCATACTGTATAGCTTCACTTCAGCATTGGCTATCTGACCCATATTCTCGTAGAACTGTCCAGAGACCATCTCTTGTGCGGAGCATAGAGTTGCTGTGCTGTTGTGTACAGTGTCCCTGTAGCTGGTGGCAAGCTCACCCGCTTCAAGATGTACAGATGTTAACTCAAAGGAAACTGGTGCGCAGAGAAAAAGAATGACGATAATAGCTGCGAGGCGCTCCAACATCTCCACCGGTCCGAACTGGAGTGTTTCCCCTTTTCTCATTTTATGTGTATCAAGGAACATAACCATTGATTGTAAACACACACCCTATCAGGCTTCAAATAAGAGGAGATAGGGTCAACTCTGTTCTAACTACACATCACGCCTCCATTTCACCAGTATGACAGCTACTATTGTTGCTGATGCACCTGCTATTCCCCAAGTCAAGAGTGACATAGGGCCTGAATATGGAATCCATGAAAGGGTCGTGCCAGTAGTGTTGAGAGGGGGTGGAGTAGGTCTATAGAAATAGAGAGGATTCGCCGAGAGCTCTGTAAACTCTCCCTCAGCAAAATCGGTGTAGTTGAACGGCCCTGAGATGACCAGAGCCTCCTCCATAGGGTTGGGTTCCCATCGACTCCAGTTCTCAGCTCCGAGTTCCACGAACACATGCATTGGTATGATGGGTTTGAAAGCAACTGAGTAGATATGCCAAAACGACTCTGTGTTGAACTCTATCACCGCTTGTCCAGCTCGAGAATAGGCAGCCGTCATACTAGTCAGGTCAACTCCAAGAGGGTTCTCAGGTCCCTCTCTATAGTAGTTGAACGTGAATACAACATCCTCAGCAGTTATTGGGGTCTCATCACTCCATGTTGCATTGGGAAGAAGATTGAATGTCAGCCTCGTAGAACCGATGGGCACATTGGAATCATCATCATGAGTTTCAACAGTGAACGACTCAGCCAGCCATGGCAAGATCAGTCCTTGAGGGTTTTGGACTAGTAAGCTTGCATAAAGCTCGTTATAGAGTAGCATGACATCCCACCGGTCATCTTCCCAATGTTCCATGGGCGGATCCACAGGTATCATGAAGTTGGGGACCATAGCATCTCTGGAAACACTTCGTCGTAGAACGCCACCAAATGGACCACCTGCGGACTGTTTCAGTTGAGCTTTGTAAACCGCCCATCGTCCCGCGACCCCACTTACTGTATCAGTGGCGAACTCCTCAAATCTATCCGTTCCATAGGCACTGAAAAGGAAATTCCCATAACAAATGATTACTGGACACTCATATGCGATGATTTCCTGCATTTCGATAGCTGCTCCATATACTTCGTTGTAATTCGAACTCTCAAGAAGCTGTTCTCTCAAATTGTCAAAAGTCGCGTTTCTGAAATTAGGAAAGTTATAGTATGGTTCATCTGCATACTCGCTCCAGAACTCGTAGGCAAGCCATCTAACATCGAAATCATCGAAGCTATTTCCTAGAAATACTATATCATAATCCCCATGGAGATTAAGCCTCGAAAGAAGCTCATAGTAGTAGTATGAAATCGAAGCATTGATCTTGAGTGCAATGAGTGCATCAAGAAGCGTATCACAGACTGCGTAACCGACATCTGATATAGAGGCGGTTTCAATCAATACATCAAAATCAGTTCCGTTTGGAGCCTCTCTGAATCCATCCTCATCTACATCATTGAAGCCTGCTTCATCAAGCAATCTATTCCCCTCCTCAGGACTCGATTGGTAGTAGTTGAAAGGCAAGACTTCCTCTGCAGAGTAGGGATTTGCAGCTGGTACGACAGAGTCAAGCGGGACTGAGAGTCCGTTCCATATCCCCTCGGAGATTGCATCCTTGTCGAGAGCATATGCTAGTGCCCGTCTGAAGCTAGTGATATTGAAAGGATACTTGGCACAATTGATCGTGAAGTATCCATAGCCGTTGCGAAGGTGTGTGGCAATCTCAATATGCTCTTCAACTTCGAAAAGACCCACGAAACTTGAGTCGATGAGTTGTCCGATTAGGTCGATTTCGTTATTCTGTAAGGCGTATATTGCTTCTTCAACAGTTCCGTACACATTCAGTCTAACCCTGTCAATAAAGGGACCTTGATTGAAATAAGAGGGAGTGTCTTGTATTGCAAGACTTGGATTTGACCAAAAGGTGATAATGAGAAGGAGTGTAGTTATCAATGCTGCCGTGAATACTCTTCTGGCAAAACCACGCATCGCAATTCAAACTCCAGTATTACAATCGATTGCCTCTTAGCATTAAGACAGAGCATTTCGCTTATGTGTTTCCTGATGTTTAGAATTACACAAAAGTGTAGGTCTTGTCGAGGAACTAATATTGCTGTGACCCTTATCATTGGTCGCACTACTTCTCGACCCATTTTTCCAATTCTTTCGGAATCAAATTGCTGAGGATCAATTCCAACAAGATTCCATGTTTCGTCTTCTACTCCTAAGACAATCATGATACACTTTTTATTTCTTGTACATTTGCGAAGTACTAATCATATTTCTACCTACGAAATTAGAACCGAAACGAAAAGATTCTGACATAGTTGCTTCGTGATTAGAGGGATTCAGCTTAGGGATAGTCTATTCTTGCTTCTCGATTAAGAAGGAATAAATAACCAGAAGAATGCCAGCCGGGACAAGCAAAATGATTACTGTGCCTCCTATCGGTGGCCCCTCTGTGGCCAAACTGAGCAATAGCCACATCATAAGCAGATTTCCAATGAAGCCAACTAGAAGCAGAACCACACCAGTAGTTAGGTACTTCTTATGCATTATGAACACCTGTCGATTCACAATTGAATATGCACTATGGTGGATTTGGAAGTTACTATCAACCAAATGAAAGAGGCTTGGTATCCAGAGTGCTTTCTGAAATCACATCAACTTTGATAACACATGTTTTTTCTAGAAGGAGTCTGTGACACTAGCCAAAAAGGAAGGAGAACGGACCTCTCTGGCTCGTTCTCCTGAATAGTCATGCCAAGCAGTATTGTCGGCCTGTATTGCTTGCAAGAGCTTCCAGTAAGAATGGCTTATTGACTCTCTATGAACTGCGGACGTATCTTCCACAGCCTCCTAGCTTCCAGCCACATCATCATTGAGGCTGTAACAGATGGTAATGTTGCTATGACGACACTGGGTGCACCATATATCACAAACCAGACGAAGAATGAGAATGTTAAAGCTGAGATTGTGAGGGCATAGACTAGCATTCGTGGAATCAGAGCTCCTTGGAAGAAGAAAAAGAACTTCATAGGTCCAATCTTTTCTGGGTGAATCAGACAGTATCTGCCTTCGAGGTCCTTTCGAGCAAGCCCACGTTCGCACAATTTCTCAAGCTGAAACAATGCGCTACTTGGACTAGAGAGACCCAGAGCCCTCTGAACTTCCCGTACACCTGCAGAATTGCTCCCTTGTGTACACAGAAAAATGTAGACTCTATACGTGGATCCTTCGATTTCTGGCTCCCTACTGGACCTCATCTTGTCATCCGGCATCCAACCACCCCGACGTACTCTTTGTTCTCTAGACGCGAACTATTTGCCAAAGCACCTCTCGCCTGGAATCCTTAACAGCCACCCACAAAGGAGCGGCTGAAACCGCCAGAAGTCCCATTCCAGCCAGGGCGACGGGATTCGCAAATGATGTTACAGAGATATTTACTGCAACAGCGGCATCCCCCTCGTAGAACACTCGGACCATGAATCTTATGATAAACACACGTATATAGCTGGCATTCTCCCATCCAATGGAAAGGCTTGCTTCTGATTGATTGACAAGCCGCGCTACGGTTTCTATCAGCAGCTTGGTCGGATACTGATAGAATATGAGAGGCCAGACATGACGGTGACCAGATTCTGCATCGTCCTCAAAACTGACCATAATAGTAGCAGACTGACCATAATCAAGATTTACAATGAAGTCCACACTGTTTTCGAGCTCTGGGCCAACAGTGAATGATGTCTGCTCATTGGCCATTACTATTCGAATTGGTTGAAATTGGCATACTCCTCCACCAAAGAGGAACAGAAGAGCCATAATCGCTAGCATTGTTGGTCGAGACTTTCCTTTTCCTGTCTTGCTCTGTACCAGCTCTGAGGACCTCCTGTGCAATTCACTTTCCTCCGTGTTGTGAAGCGGACGTTTGATCAATCCGAAAAGGCCTCCGTTATTGTAGTGATTTTGTCATATATAATTTGATAGACTGAACAGTGCACTGGAACAATCACCTCAAGCAAACGTACAAGTCTTAGAAACTCCGAGATTTCCAATCAAGAATCCCACAATATTTATTCCAAACATATTCAAAGGAGCAAAAGCACAGGGACCTTGTCGACCCTGAGCCATTGCATCCTTTGGCTCTCCAATACTAAATTGTGAAGAAGTAGCTGAGGTACCATGATGCATCTTCAGTGTATCATGATGCATCTTCAGTGTATCACCCTTATGAGAAATCAAATGTTACACATTCCGTTTATTGTTTTCCTCGTTACTACGAGAGAGGATCTTCCAAACTTGTGTTCTTACAATAAGAAATCCAATCACAGCAATACTCAATGAGGGAATGAATATGATTACTGGTGCAATAATCTGAAATATAACATGCTGTAAATATGGAGATGCTATTACTCTTTCCATAACAGATAGAATATCTTGATCGATGGCATCCACGTAAACCGTACCAATTATATCACTAGTTACAGAAACAGCCCATGCTAAACGATAATCTAGTATAGTACTAGTTCCTAAATTCGTAAATACCCGCACAGATGAATCTATCCTAGTGTATGTAGTAGTGGGTAGGCTATTGACGTAATTTTCAGCCACTCTTTCTGCTTCTTGGCTTTCTATAGAATTATGGATAGGAATATTGGGTATATGTGTCCAAGAATATGAAAACTCAACCATCTCACCTGATTCTATGTCTAGACCTAGCGTTACTACATTTCCCCGGACCAGTGTTTCATTTATCACATTGAAAAAGCGTAGCGCATAAACGTAGTGACTCAAGAAACTGATGTCATATTCTACTACTGGATCTAGATACATTGCACTTTCATGAAGATTGAAACCATAACTCTGAAAGAATACAAGTGCATGCCCTTCTATTTCACCTTGAGTCATTGGATTTGTGCCATTGAAATCCTTAACATATGGGGACGGACCTTGCCAGACTGTTTTGAATTCAATAACTCTCCCTGTGAAGGCATTGACCCTTGCGTATATTTAAAAGTCGGTTCCATCGGTTCCAAAAAACCTGAGATGCCATCCTCTTGAATCTAGACGAGTCCACCCAGTATCAAGAGTAGAATTCTGACCTTGTAGATAGGAGAGATTTCTTGAAAACAAAATGACCGATTCAATTGCTGTTGTTTGGTTGATTTTCTCATGATTCGAGTAATCCAATATCAATCTCACGCCATCATCATCTGCTATAACATCTCCCCCAGGGAGCATTGCTGTGTTATAAACAGATGATGTGATATTTACGAAAGCTGTATCTTCTATTGGTTCTCCCGAGAATTCCATCTGATGAGCAGGCAACCCCATTGCTCTTGCAATGAACAAGGGGAATAGTAAACCAAATATAAACAAACTGAGTAAACTCCCAACTACAATTCCATTTTCAATTTTGGGTTTCAAATCTGAAACTCCTCTATATTGAATAGTCAACATTCTCTATTTAGTCTAGTTTCAGAGCACAGCTGAACAAGTTTTAGAGCGGCTGGGATTGCCACATTCTGAAAGTTTCAACCCAGAATATCAGAGTACAGATAAATAGACTTAGGAGCAGAACTACTGAAATAGCATTTAAGACCGAAGAAAAGAGAATTAAGCACGAGATTAAGAGCCCCGTATTGAAAATTGCATAAAACATGAATCTAGGAATGAGCATCTTGCCGCTACCAACAAAGAATCTCAATAGACCTGGTTTGATTCGTTTCTTGATAATATAGGACCCGTGCTTGTTCTTCCCTACTAACCCAAGATCTATCAGTTTGTTCAGATGGTGCAATGCAAGACTAGAACTCGAGAGTCCAATACCCCTCTGAATCTCTCTCGCTCCAAGCGGTCGTGTATTTCGAAGCATATACCAATATACCAAGAGTGTATTACCTTGTAGATTGCTTATAATATCGGGAACTTCTGAATCTACTTCTCTGTTGTCTATCATTCTATGGGCACGCACCTAACATATTGTCTATATCCTATAGAAGAAATAGAAGTGCAGACCTCTTATGAACCATAGTTTCCTGAGTTCATGTATGGTCTGCAATTCCAAAGCTGGTGATTATTCTAGGTCTAGGACGCAGTGGTTGTTACTTCAATATCGTAGTAATCTCCAGAATATTGCATTGAATGAACTCTGATGTAATACACTCCATTGTAAGTAGCAGTGTAACCAACAGATCTGTGAATACCCACTGTTGATGATGACTTAAGATTGAGATACTTGTCGTAAATTCTCACTTGCAAAAGAAGGTCTGGGTCCCCCCAAGCCGATGCCCAAATGAATGAAATCCAATACACGAGTTCTCTCTCCCATGTTTCCGGGTTCATTTGCACCCCCCATCTCACACCTGAGGGACCAATCAACGGAATCACCAACCGACTAACTCCATTCTATTTTGCTCAATTGGTGGATCCCCTATTGAAGCCCATTAATGGACTGTTTTTCGGAAACTAAACCATCCAATAATGAGTGCGACTAGCGACACAGGAAGAGATGTGATTAGAGGAAAAAGCACACCAGGAGGAATCTGCATTGCGATAAGAAAACTGACAACAAGTGTAGCCCACATTACGATTCCGAGAACGAAGAGAGGTAGGCTGCAATACCTCTTTGTAGAACGTCCTAGTAGGATGCCAATAATCAAAGCAAAGACACCGCCAACAACGATTAGAAGCATTGTGACTGGAATGTAAGCAAAAGTCGTCATATCACACCCTCATCTGCATTGTTGGTCCGGACTTCTTTCCTGTCTGTTGCATCTTGCCCCTTCTGATGTGGAAAAGAAAAGTCACATCCAGTGACAGTAGCAAGAGTGCAAGAATCCAGACTGGAACCATGACGACGTGTGTTGCTGTCTATTCTTGATGAGTAGTTAGCTGTGTTAGTCACACATCTCGCCTCCATTTTCCCAACATAATAATAACAATTGATCCTGAAATGGCAGCTATTCCCAAGGTGACCATCGCTAGATATGGGTTCCATGCAGGAGTCGTACTTGGGTGCTCCTGAAACGGCCTATAGAAGTAGAGCGGATTTGCTGAAAGCTCGGTGAATTCTCCTTCAATGTAGTCTGTGTAGTTGAAAGGTCCCGAGATCACGATTCCTTCCTCCAGCGGGTTGGGATTCCACTGACTCCAGTTCTCTGCCCCGATCTCAATGAATACGTGCTTTGGTAGAATCGGCTTGAAACCAATTGAAAGGAGATGCCAGTAGGACTCCGTGCTGAACTCAATGACCACCTTGCCTGCTCGACTATAGGCTGCCATCATGCTGCTTAGGCCAACACCAAGAGGATTATCCGACCCCTCTCTGTAGTAGTTCATTGTGAATGCAACGTCATCCGCAGTGATTTGATTGCCATCACTCCACGTAGCATTTGGAAGAATATCAAGAACCACCCTCGTATGCCCAACAGGAACGCTGGAATCGTCATCATGAGTCTCAACCACATATGACTCAGCTAACCAAGGATAGATTTGTCCGTCAGGGCCCTGGATTAGCAGACTTGCCCAGAGTTCATTGAAAAGCAAGATGTTCTCCCAGTAGTCATAGCTTCTTTGATGTATGGGCGGGTCGACTGGAATCATGAAATTGGTTCTCATCGCATCAATAGATACACTTCGTCTGAGAACGCCCCCATACGGACCCCCTGAGGATTGGGCCAGATGTGCTTTGTAGACCGCCCATCTCCCTGCCACTCCGCTAACTACATCGTCCATGAAGGTCTCAAATCTGTCTGTCCGATAGGCACTATGCAATAACTCCTCATAGCAGACAATAACGGGGCACTCGTAGGCAAGTATGTTTTGCATTTCTATGGCGGCCTCACAGACATCTTCGTAGCTTGCAGAATGAAGTAGTTGCTCTCTCCATGAGTCAAAGGTCGCGTTTCCGAAGTTCGGGTAATTCCTGTATGTTTCGTTCATGTATTCCGACCAGAATTCGTAGGCGAGCCACCTTACATCGAAGTCCCTGAAATCCTTATACAGAAAGACAATGTCATAGTCACCGTGATTGTTGAGTCTTGACCATAGATCCCAGTATTCCCCGTATAGCTGCGCTCTCACATTGAGGGAATTGAGAGCATCAATCACAGCAACTGATGCTTCCCATGGTCTGCCGTCGTACGCTATCGTTTCCACCATGACCCATAACTCTGAACCGTCTGGGGCCTCTCTGAATCCGTCTTCGTCAATATCAAAGAAGCCTGCCTCATTCAAGAGTCTAGCTCCTTCATCAAGATCTGATTCATGGTAGTTTACGGACAGTTCTCCTTCTGCAGAGAAGGGGTTTGAGGCCGGGACAATAGAGTCAAGGGGGGCCGCAAGACCATCCCACACCTCATCTGAGATTCTCTGTTTATCCAGAGCGTATGCCAGTGCACGTCTGAAATTCGTTATATTGAATGGATACTTGGCACAGTTAATGGTCAGGTAGCCGTAGCCATTGCGAAGATGTGAACATGTCGTAATATCTTGGGCATCTTCGAGAGCTTCTAGAAAAGTGGTGTCAATAATCTGTCCAATTAGATCAATCTCGTTGTTAAGAAGAGCGCCAACCTGGTCCGCGCAAGAGCTGTACACTTTCAATACAACTCTGTCAACAAATGGTCCTTGGTTGATGTAAGTTAAGGGGTCTTGTACAGCCTGGACCGGGCGAACTGTCATTGGA
>JAUVHR010000204.1 GCA_030593165.1 Candidatus Thorarchaeota archaeon | reverse complement strand
CATGCGTTACGGTCCTCCTGTACCAACATACGTTGGAAATGAGATTGACTTGACCTATACTGAAACAGATGTATCAGTAACATTGGGTACTGGAGTCCATTATGGTATCAATATAGACACAAGTAAATACCGGGCAGAAGTTAATATTTCTGCAATCGCCCTTGTTGAATACGTGAACATGAATCTGGAGAATGGCAGTATTCTATTCATGCTGTTTGATGGAGTCAATGTTGCAGGAGATATGCCTGTAAATCTGGACATTATCTTGGGTGATATCATTATCAACGCCACTGTTGCGAGTAACATTGGTGGATCGTTCGATGGAGCAACAGCTAACGGTATATTCAATATAGTAGAATATGACCACTGGACGCAAACAGGTGCACATTGCGAGACTGACAGCTACAATACTGCAAGTAATACAGTAACAATCACAGCTGATGTCTCATATCAAGGTGATATTCACGCATTCTTCAATATACCATCTCCACCCTAGCTTAGAGAGAGGAATTTGGAGGGAAAAATCCTATTACGTCCTTTAAGCTAGTCCTCTTCTCTCGAGTTCCTTGGCACTCAGCTCTCTTCTAACGACCTTGCCTACTGTAGAAAGTTGAGATAATCATAGCTTGAAATCATCATAACTTTCTAGCTCATGTCAGACTTAGAAAATGCAGGTTTTTTTACTGAGATACATCAGTGTACGAACTGTACCTAGGTTGAGTAGTAGAGGTTTCGAATCGTGTGATTGAATTCACTAATACGGAAGTATTCAGAAGAGCCCAAGCAAGAACGGCAGGAATGGAACGATTGGAAGCAGAAGCAAAGTTCCTACGGTAACAACTGTCGCCGCAACTTCCACATCAAGGTCGAATCCTGCAGCATATACAACGGTGATGACTGCAGGTGGCATCAGGGCCTCCAGGAGTAATACCTGTTTCGTCAAAGATGAAAGCATGAGCACTCCCAATGTCATGGCCACAATCACAGGAACCAGAACTTGTCTTATGGCAAAAACCTCGACCGCCGCACGTAGATCCTGTATCGAAAAACGTACACCTATTCCAAGACCTACTGCAAAAAGGGCTAGGTAGGTGGTGACAATCCCGTTAATGGACAGTAGTGGAGTGATCTCTGCCGGAATAACGAATCCTAGGAATCCAATACAAAGAGCAGCTATTGCCGCCAGAAACGGAGGAAAAAGAACGACCTTACGCAAGAGCGCTTTAGGACTAGTACTCTCTGAACTGTACGCCGACCCCATGAAAGCACCGAGTGTGGCGAACAATATCATCTGTGTGATTGAAAAGAAAGCCACTATCGGAATTCCGGCCTCACCAATGAACAGCAGAATAAGGGGGATGGGGAGAAAGATACCATTGTTGAATGTGACACACAGAAGCATCGACCCCTTCTTTGGGCTTGTGTAAGACTTGCCCCTCATGACAGCCAAGAGCATAGGGAACCCGCTGATATGCATCAAAATAGTAACGATTACGATAACGGGAAGCTCAGCTAGAGACTCTGCGGATGCCCCAAGGATTGTCTGTAGGATAAGTACGGGAAGCAGAGCGTTAATCAAGAGTACAGTGACAAGCTTGTTCACTCTTACGCCAAAGCGAGATAGGCGTGCAAAGAGGTAACCTAGCAGAATGAACAGATAGAATAGACCTAGACGAAAAACTAGGTCACCAGTAGCTTGCACAATCTAGCACCGAAAAGGGCGTGTTCATTCCGCGAAAGAAGCTGCCGGAAGAGGCCACATAATCTTTACATATGCGAGGGTCACAGAATCGATTCACGGGTGTGAGTCCCATGCTGCTGACGAAGATTCAGAGATTTGCCACAATACGCAATATCTTGGTCATGTTGGCAATAACAATCATTGTCGGCGCAATCATGATGGCTGTCGTTCAACCCCAGTTACTTGCACTCAGTGGCGGGTTGCCAATACTGGATATACGGTTTGGATACACATACCAAGATGCAATGATCACTATGGCAGCGATGGTGCTCGTCAAGAGGTTCAGACGATAGAAAACGGTTGTTTGAATTGTCAGTGACAGAAGAATTATAATGCCCACACCGTTCACGCCAGCGTTGGAACCGCAGCTTGGAGAATCTCATCCATGGTCAGTGAGTCAAGTAAGAAGGCCCAATCAAAGACTAAGCCCACAGATGTTGTGATTATCGGGGCGGGAATGGCTGGTATCAGTGCAGCATTGGATCTTGCTGATGGTGGTCATCACGCGCATCTCGTTGAGAGAACCGTCAATATAGGCGGCGCTTACGTGGCTATATACAAGATATTCCCCATGCTTGAATGCAGCGCCTGTGTTATGACACCACTGACATCATTTGTTGGCAAGCATCCAAACATCACAATTCACGCAATGACTGAAGTCGAGAAAGTCACTGGTGGCAAAGGAAACTGGACCGTGACTGTTCGTAAGAGGGCTAGATATGTGGATGAGAATAAGTGTACAGGATGCGGGCTATGTGTTAGTGCATGTCCAATAGAGGTTCCGAACGAGTATGATCAGGGACTCTCCCTGAGAAAAGCAATCTATTTCAACTTCCCACAACAGATTCCACTCCTAGCTACTATCGATAGGGACTCATGCATAGGCTGCGGAACATGTGCAGGGATTTGTCCACAAGACTGCATAATTTATGATGATCAAGACAAGGTCTATGACATTGAAGCAGGCTCAATCATTGTAGCCACAGGCTTCGAAGAGTACTATCCTTCTGACTATGCTGAATATGGTTACGGTGTTTTTCCGAATGTAGTGACGTCCTTGGAGTACGATCGACAGACCCATCCAACAGGACCTACTGATGCCCACATGGTTCGACCCTCAGATGGCAGAGAACCATCCAAGATTCTCTTCATCAATTGCGTCGGCAGTAGGGATGTTCGAGAGAATATTGATGGGTATAGTGACCACTGCAACAAGGTGTGTTGTTCATTTGGATTGAAACTAGCCCAAGTCACAAGGCAGCATTATCCAGAAGATCATTGCGAGATCATATACACATACATGGACATGCGCAACGCAGGTAAGGCGCTTGAAGAATTCTTGTGGGATTCGCAACATAATCAGGCAATGAAGTTCATCAGAGGTCGTGTTTCGGAGATATCTGAGGATTCGGATACCCATGATTTGTTTGTAAGAATCGAGGACACAGAAACAGGAGAAATCATGGAGATTGATGAGGTATCCATGGTTGTACTGAACTCAAGCTTCAGGGCCCCTCAAGGCATAGAGGAACTAGCAAAGGTTCTGAAGATTGAGTTAGCGGACAGTGGTTGGGTGAAGGAGAAACATCCCAATACTGCTGCATTAGAAACAAGTCGATCAGGCATATTCATGGCTGGTTGTGTGCATGGCCCGAAAGACGGGACTGACACTGTTAACGAGGGCAAGGGTGCGTCAATGATTGCCCACTCACTCCTGCCAATCCCACATCCACCTGTGCCAGAGGATGTGCCACCTGCAGAGGTTGCTGATGAGCCAAGAGTTGGTGTCTTCATTTGTCACTGTGGTGGAATCATAGGGAATGTCTTAGATTGCCCTGGACTCGGAGAGTGGGCGGGGCATCTACCCCATGTGGAATACAGTACCGATTACATTTTCATGTGCAGTGATCCTGGTCAGCAGTTTGTGAGTGATGCCATCAGGGAACACAAGTTGAACAGGGTAGTTATTGGCTCATGTTCTCCGCTTCAACATGAGGAAACTTTCCGCTCAGCTCTCAGAGCAGCGGGCCTTTCGCCCTATTTCTTGGTTGGACCTGTGGGTCTTCGTGAGCATCTTGCTCTGGTCAATGCACATGATCCTCCTGAAGAACGCCAGAAGAAGGCTCAAGATCTCATTCGTAGTGCAGTTGCGAAAGCTATCAACAATGAGGTCGTATCACGAAAAGCAGTCACGGTGACTCGTACTTCCATGGTTGTGGGTGGCGGGGTATCTGGGATGACTGCCGCCTTAGACATAACAAGAAAAGGATTCAATGTCATTCTCGTAGAGAAGCAGGATCAATTAGGCGGAAGATTGAATGATCTTCATAACCTGTTCCCTCACTTTGATAGTGCAGCGGACATTGTCAGTGACCTAATTGCCCGGATAGAGAATGAGAAACTGATTACTGTACTCATGAACTCAAAGGTTGTAATGCGGGACGGCTCTTATGGGAATTATGAGATTTCTGTTGAAAACATAGAAACAGGAGATATCACCAAGCATGTCATTGGCTCAATGGTTATTACTGTTGGAAGTGATACATATGACCCAAAACAGGACGAGTATGGTTGGGAGGAAATACCGGCGGTCATATCTTCTTTGCAGCTTGAGCGCATGCTAAAGAATGGAGAGTTGAAGAAACCTCCCAAGAATCCTGTTTTTATCCATTGTGTTGGCTCAAGGCAATCACCAGGAGAAGGCAATCGCTACTGCTCCAGGGTCTGCTGTTCTGCTATTGTCACACTTCAACATGAACTCAGAGAGATGTTCCCTGAGATCAGAATAATCTCAGCCTATAAGGAACACATTCGACCATTTGCTAGTGGAATGGAGGAGATGTGGAGAGAGAATCGACAGAATGGAGTCACATATCTTCGATGGGTTAGAGAGAAACCTGTCACTGTTGAAAAGAACCCTGATGGTGAAGGCGCTTTGGTAACGGTTTACGATACCCTCTCACAGGAGACCTTCACGATAAAATCTGACATGGTGGTTCTAGCGCTAGGTCTTGAGGCTCCACATGATGTGACTGAGCTTGTCAGGGGGCTTGGTATAAACCGAGGTCAAGATGGTTTTCTAGCAGAGATGCATATGAAGTTCAGACCTGTTGATACAATGGTGCCAGGAGTCTTTCTTGGTGTGACCTATGCAAAGAATGTGGCGGACTCGATTAATCAGGCACGTGGCGCGGCAAGTGCTGCAACAATTCCTTTGAATCTGGGTACTGTGGAAATCGAACTACTCATTGCTGATGTGGACGACGAGCTCTGTGTGGGATGTGATCTTTGTCACTACTCCGAAATCTGTCCATACGATGCAGTCACCATGGTTGAGGTTGAGCCAGGCGTCAAGAAGAGTGTCACTGATGAGATGAGATGTGAGGGATGTGGCGCTTGCTGTGCGATTTGTCCAACAGGTGCACGTGATCTCCGCTGGTGGCGAGAGAAGAGTTTCATCGAACAAATCGACGCCATGCTTAATGATTAGGTGATTCAGAATGGTTGCAATTGCAGGCCTTCGTGCAGCATGGATGGTGCTGAATGAACTCCTTGGCGAGCTTCGAAGAAAAGAAGTCTTTATTCCTGATCTCACATATGCAGACCTCCGTAATTCAAAGATGGTTATTGAATATCTTCTGTCCCATGGAGATGACATCCAGCCTGTTGACGAGTGCGATGTGGACCTCCAGAGAGAGATGGAAACAAAGATGCTTAGACTTCGCGAAACCCTGATGATTTGGGCCGAGGAGAAGATGGGTGTCGAGTATCACCAAGAGTGGGAGAAGCGCTTCGATGATGCGCTCCATGGACGAACTCCACCGACTCCAGAGGACCCCAAGGTCCCAATCTCAGACTTACCAAGGGAGAAGGATGTAGCATTCTTCAGAATCAAGTTGCCTGATGAGATTCCTGTTGAGGTAATCTCAGAGATTGCGGAACATTGTGGTGTGTTAATCTCACTAGATGGTGAACGTCATCTTCAGGTCAGTGGGAAGAAAGATTGTGTGCGGGATGCTATGCAGAGGATTGGTCAGATTTTCTACGGAGAGAGCAAGATAGAGTAGAATGCGAGACCGCCAAATCACACGAGACCATCTAGAACACTGTCCACCATGAACTCACGGTCATCTCGCCATCTCGGCTATATCTCATTCAGTGCTTCTGGCCAGAGATAGTGTAACTCTTCAGGAAGACTAAAGGGATAACCCGTTTTTTACATTTTGAGAGTGAACCTCAACTGCAAGAAACTCCTGTGTTCCACCCGTCCCCTGCCCGGTGTCACCACCATCCAGACTCCAGTGGAGTCCGAACTCAGCAGGGGCTTTGTCTGTAGTCATTGAGAAATCTCTCCTACAGTCCTGGCTTCCTTCTCCTGTCTTGCTGCTGGTGCATCATTCCCAGCGACAGAGAGTCTTTCCACAGCATTTACCACGGCGGGGTCATTATCACTCACTCCAGCCTCGTCACCGAGACTAGAGAGATCCGATTGGACAA
>JAUVHR010000311.1 GCA_030593165.1 Candidatus Thorarchaeota archaeon | reverse complement strand
CCAATGGAATGCGACCTCAAGCTCAGAGGTTGTTTCGACTGAACAGGACACATCAATCAAGATGCTTGATGTCCAGAATGGCAAGGCCGATTTGCCGGTTGATCGAAGCGTCCCCTACACTGGCCGGTATCCCGACAAAGCGATATGTCAAAGCATGACCAAGTCAACTCCTCTGAGAAGCGACGGAGGATTCAAAGTGAGGGTGGTGCCAGACCAGATGAGAATCTGCTTGCGGAGAATGATGTCTGCTATTACAAATAACTAGTTTCGATTTTTTATCCAAATTGTGATTTTGTAGAATATGTAGAGTAATGTGATTGCAATAGAAAATTGCATCATTAATTCCAGTAGTGATTGCATTAGAACTACTTCCTCAGGAGTAGATTCGTTCTTTCCTTGGATAGCAATGATAAGAATGGCATACAGAATTGTTGCGCTCCAAGAGCCTCCAAAAAGCACGTTAACAAATGAATCCAATTTCTGTTGTAGACTACTTGGTGTTGGCCCCTCAGATATCGATGAATCCTCACTCATAGGTAGAACTCTGTTTTGATGTCTATATTGCTTTTCCCGTTTTCTTTTGGAAGCAAACAACACCATCCAAAGTGCCTAGGAACTTATGACCAAGTATTCGAGTGTACTACTCGTTCGATTCCGATGGCTTCCTTGAAATCTTGAATACGACAGGATTCTTGTAGTCTGGACAACAGATAGTCACAGAGTCGGGGTCGTCCTCCCACGGAAGACTACCACCCGATTGAATCGCTACAATATAGGGGTACAGCGCGTGGTAGGCAGCACTGCATATCTTTCGTTGGTCTTCAGATGTCTTGAAGACATCGCCAACCTTGTGTCCGAAGTTGCAGTCTCCAGTACGTTGAATGTCTACTATCTCGATTATCAGGTCATGCCATGTCATATGGTTCACCGTCCATTGGACTGAACCTCAGATATTCTCAATATCAACTCTCCGACACGAGAGAGGGAGAAGCAAGGAGAGATGCGCCCCGCTTGCGTTTTATTCTCTACTATGCTGCGGCTTTCCTACGCATCATGATGAGCACAACAATCACAATCGCAACTGCTGCAATGCCACCGATAGCGAGAACCACTACTAGAGTGCCGTCATCTGGAGGTGGAAGTCCAGTTGTGGTCGTCGTTGTTGTCCCTGTTGTATCAGTAGTGGTGGTCGTGGCTGTAGTAGTGGTGGTGGTAGTTGTCGTTGTGGTGGTAGTTGATGCTTCAGTAACTTCAATGTTGACATAATCAGATGACACCCTTTTCCCAAAGCAAGAAAGCTTTTATCAAATGGCTTCGAAAGGTAACTAGCATTAGGAGTTGTTATGAATGGTGTCAGTCATAATCCTGATTCGTGCCGATGTTGGAATAATTTGGGAAGCGTGCAAAGCAATCGAACAGATTGATGGTGTTCAAAATGCACAGGCAGTGACAGGTCCATATGACATCATTGCTTATGCAGAACTTCCCTCAATGGAAGACTTACGAAGGATGACCAAAAGCATCCACGATGTAAATGGTATTAGTCGTACTGAAACTTGTATTGGCATTTGACATGGTGGGTCTTTAGCGCGTCCTTAGAAAGTATCAACTAGTTTTATTCAGGGGTATTGCCTTTTTCTATGGTTACAGCCTCATCATGGCACAATCTCAGGACATTGTACGCACGAACAAGACCCCGACGGAAAGCATCCGAGCTAGAGAAGTTCGACAGAAACATGTCCCAGCATGCCTCATAATAGGACTTGTACTCCCGTGCAATCTCAACGAGCCCAGTCATCTCAAGCTCGGCACAGAGTGCAGTTCGGTTTAATGACCAGACCTCGTAGGGGTCTTTGCTTGTCTGTGTGAGTAATCGGGCCGGTGTAGGCGATACTCGCCAAGACAACCTTCTCAGAAGCGACCAGTAGTCGAGTCCGGACCTATCAACAGCTGACATTGGCAGGCCCGCTAATATCGGTTCGAGTTCTCTGAGCTGTGCCATGTCGATTGTTCGAACTTCTTCGGGAGATGGTAGACTTGGAGGAGAGGGGTCCCCTAGCAAGACAACCACCTGGTTCAGAATCGAAGGCACAAAGAGGTCGTCCGTTTCAAACTCGTTAACTAGAATGAGCTGAGTTCGCGGAACGTGAACACGCTCGGGATTTCTCATCACGTATTCATCTTCATACTTTTGCGCGATACCAACAGATCGCATGAACGCGCTCTTGCCCGCGTCCTCGAAGAGGGTGTCTCTTCCTCTCAGACGAAGATGGAGGTCAACATCACTCATTATGGGGACATAGTCGATGTGCGAGGTCCACTCCCGCATGGCGGATCCCTTCGCGATAAGATAGTCGATATCCTCTCCGAACTCCGAAAGGAGGACCTCGGTCCATACCTGCAGGCAAATTCTAACATCATGTCTTGCCTTCTTATGAATGACCGCGAAGTCGACCATGTTCCTAGGACGAACGCGGTGTCACAAAACAGTTGTGGGTGACGACGCTACTATCGACCCATTGGCGCTTGTGACCCCGGCAATGCACCATGGTCATAAGGGAATGGGCACTGAACATCAATCATGGGGATTGGTACACTACGAGAGACCTCGCTTCATGCTGGACTGAAGGAGTGGTATAAGATGCCAGGCGACCGCATCGAGGTTCCCATTGATGGCTATGTGATAGACATTGTCCGTGGAGACCTTCTCGTAGAAATACAGACCCGTAACTTCTCCTCAATCAAGAAGAAGCTTGAAACACTTACCAAGACCCATCCAGTTAGGCTCGTTCACCCGATGGCGAAAGAGAAATGGGTCGTGAGAGAAACCTCGGATGGTAAATCCGAAATCGGAAGGCGTAGATCTCCAAAGAAACGCCACTTCGTGGATGTATTCGAGGAACTAGTAAGAATTCCAGAACTCCTGCTCAACGACAACTTCGAGTTAGAACTGTTGCTGACTCGGGAAGAGGAGATTCGGCAGAAGGACGGCAGAGGGTCGTGGAAACGTCGAGGATGGAGCATTGTTGACCGACGACTAATCGAAGTAGTGGATACACGGATGTTAAGGACTGACACGGACTATCTTGGATTCCTTCCCACAGAATTGTCAACGCCATTCACTACGACGGAACTTGCGAGCACTCTTGGCACGACCAAGACCTTAGCGAGGAAAGTCACATATTGTCTCAGGAAGATGAAACTAATCTCGCAAATAGGGAAAAAGGGTAATGCGTGGCTTTATGCGGTCTAGGAATCCTGTAGGCGAACTCTTATTTGTCACATAAACTCTGCACGATAATCCCCAACTCCTAGAAGCAGTAAGTGAGATTGTTCAACGATGGCCATGGATCAAGAGAACGTCGATGGTGGACCCGGACCATACAAGATTGTTGCTGCCACCGGCTTCGGGATCTTCCTAGGTGCATTAGATGGTTCAATCGTTAACGTTTCGCTACCAACCATTGCAAACAGTTTCCTCGTAGACATGAGTGCCATTCAGTGGATAGTCGTTGCATACCTACTGATCATAACATCACTCATGCCGCTTATGGGGAAGATTGGGGATAGATATGGCAAGACCCGGACTTTCCAAGTGGGGATGATCCTTTTCATTATCGGATCGTTTGCCTGTGCGATTTCCGGCAATCTGACTCTTCTCATCGGGTCCAGAATCTTCCAAGCAATCGGTGCCAGCATCATGAGCGCAAATGGCTTGGCCCTCGTCACCTACTACACGACACCAGAGAATCGGGGAAGAGCGATAGGCCTAAGTTCGCTTGTATTGGCTGCAGCGCTCGGTCTCGGGCCAACCCTTGGCGGGTTCATGAGTCAGCTATTTGGCTGGCCTAGCATATTCCTGGTCAACCTGCCAGTTGGATTGATTGGATTCGTTGTCGTGGCCAAGTTGGTGCCAGAAACTGAGAAAGTTAAGGAAACAGAGTTTGACTACCTCGGTGCGGCGCTATTCTTTGCATTCCTCTTCACGCTTATCTATTCATTTACAGTGGCGATTGGTTCAGACCCATTGATTCTGTTCACTCTAGTTGCAATGATGATTGTATTTCTAGTGGCGTTCATTCTAAGGGAGAGAAGTTTCAAGTCACCAATCATCTCATTGAAAGTGCTAAGTGACAGAAGGATTTCAACCAGTGTGTTCTCTGCGCTGTTTGCATACATGTCATATGTTCCAATCGCATTCCTCTTGTCCTTCTATTTGCAGGATGCACTTGGATATAGTCCAGCCGCTACGGGACTGATTCTCACAACTCATCCTCTCACGATATCTGTGGTGGGACCTATTGCAGGTTTCATGTCTGAGAGAGTGAAAGCACGCACTCAAACAACGCTTGGATTGAGTGTTCAATTCCTCGGCCTCTCCTTCATGGCGTTTGCGATTCCCAATCTTCCTCTGATGATTGCTGCAATCATAATGACAGGCACTGGACTCTCGCTGTTTACAACAGCCAATGGAAACTTCATCATGACATCGGCGCCAAAGGAATACCTGGGCGTTGTCAGCGCACTGAC
>JAUVHR010000217.1 GCA_030593165.1 Candidatus Thorarchaeota archaeon | reverse complement strand
GCTACTCTGTCTGCGGATGGTTCTTCATTGGTTGTTGCAGAATTCAGACTGAACAATCTCGGAGTACAGGACGTGGACTCAATTCGTTTCCGTGTTGACTCTCTCGATGTAGAACCAATCGGGGCCGTTGCAGGTGGGATGCCAGCTGTGACGACAGCCGCTCGGATGGATAGATACACTGAGATTCTGATTGATTTTCCGTTTTCCCTCGCACCCAACGTCTCGACGTGGATTCATCTCCAGTTCTATTCCTATGACCTTCAGACATACTCAGAAATTGGAATACCACAATCTCATTCTTATGCGGATTTCTCATTCTATATCAGACCTCTACACACATTTGGCAATCTTTCATTCACAGTTGTTCTGCCTTCTGACGCTACACTCTCCGAGGAATCAGTTGTTCCTCTCTTTCCTGCTTCCACTCTCAACTACACAGATGGCATGTCGATGGCCTTTGAATGGAGCATCCTGATACTTCACCTTGGTCAGGAAAAGGTCTTCATCGTCAAGTATCAATTACCCAACACCGACCCTCAGGACCTTGTAACATCGCCTCTTTTTGTTGCCTTCATCGTCATTCTCGGCGTCGTTGCAGGAATTATCATCACATCGTTTGGTCCTAAGGTTCTGGAGCGTGCTCGACGCATTGGACAAGTTAGGTTTGTTGGAATCACAAGTGAGGAACAGGAGGTTCTAGATGTTCTGCGCCAGAAGGGAGGTTCGTGTGCTCAGAAGGAGCTCTATACCGAGTTCTCAATGTCTCAGTCCAAAGTAAGCCTGATTCTCACTGCTCTGGAAGAACGGGGTCTCGTGCGAAGATTCCGGGATGGACGAGAGAATATGGTTCATCTGATTGAAGAATAATGAGTCCTATTCCTGCTATCGAAAGGCTTTATATCCCAAAAACAAATCCCTCGACATCCAGACCGTTCATGAGGTGGGTCTTTGACTTCAAAGAAAATCCGCGTACTAATTGCTAAGCCCGGTCTTGATGGACATGACCGTGGTGCCAAAATCGTAGCGCGAGCGCTGCGTGATGCCGGAATGGAAGTCATCTACACCGGGCTACGTCAGACCCCCACGATGATTGTTGAGGCTGCTATCCAGGAAGATGTGGATTGCATTGGTCTTAGTATTCTAAGCGGTGCTCACATGGCTCTGTTCCCAAGGGTGATGGAGCTCCTGAAGAAAGAGGGAGTCGATGATATCATTGTTGTGTGTGGGGGTATCATCCCCGAGGACGACATATCGGAACTGAAGAAAGCGGGCATCAGTGAGATTTTTGGACCTGGGACTCCACTTGAGGAAATCGTGAAGTATATCCGGGCCAACATTAAGCGCTAGGTATTGGAATGTGAGGAATACCTCTTGCAAACAGCTGAGCTAGTGGAAGGCGTTCTGAGTGGAAATCGCAGATTACTGGCACGGTTGATTACCCTCATAGAAAATGAAGATCCATATGCAATGGAGATTCTGAGTGAGTTATTCAAACACACTGGGAATGCCCATATCTTGGGGGTTACAGGGCCACCTGGCTCTGGAAAAAGTACACTGGTCACTCGAATAACTGCTGAGCTGAGGACGAGAAACAAGTCCGTTGGAATCGTGTGTGTTGACCCGTCAAGCCCATTCACAGGCGGGGCTCTTCTTGGTGACCGTATCCGCATGCAGGAACACACCCTCGACTCGGATGTGTTTATCAGAAGCATGGGAACCCGCGGGCATCTTGGCGGTCTTTCCAGAGCAACATCTGATGCAGTGAGAGCGATTGATGCATTCGGCAAGGATATCGTTATCGTTGAAACTGTAGGTGCAGGTCAATCAGAGGTTGAAGTTATTGAGGTTGCGCAGACAGTCATAGTGACTGACGTTCCAGGTTCTGGTGATGACATTCAAGCTATCAAAGCTGGAATCATGGAGATTGCAGACATCTTTGTAGTGAACAAGTCTGACCTTGCCGGGGCAGACAAGAAGGTGGTCGAGATTAATGCGATGCTCGACATTGACCCCAACATGGGTGAATGGAGACCCCCAGTCCTATTGACTAATGCAGTAAAAGGTGAGGGTATCACGGAATTAGTTGACAAGATTGAGGAACACATGGCTTTCCTTAAGGACAGCGGACTCCTAGCAACAAAGGGACTTCAGAGAAGCCGTGACGAATTGGAGCAGCTGATGGAATACAAACTTACTCGCGAACTCTTGGCCAAGCTCCAGGGCACCCCTGAATACGAAGATGCCATCCGCAGAATTGCCAACAGAGACGCTGATCCATATACAGTTGCAGAGCGGCTGATTACTGAATTCCTCGTTAGACATAGGAAGTAGGTGCACACAATGGCAGACAACAAGGAGCTCACCAAGGCTCTGAAAAAGTGGGAGGACGGGCCGGTAGCTAAGACAGTAGACAAGTTCCCAGAACGTGAAAAGGAGTTCTTGACGCTCTCTGGCATACCTACGAATCGCATCTATACTCCTCTTGACATAGAACACCTCGACTACATGGGCAATCTGGGTCTCCCGGGAGAGTTTCCGTTCACTCGTGGCGTTCAACCAACCATGTACAGAGGCCGCTTCTGGACAATGAGGCAGTATAGTGGGTTCGCAACCGCCAAGGAAACGAATGAACGATTTCGTTTTCTCCTCGACCAAGGTCAGACAGGTCTCTCCATAGCCTTCGACTTGCCCACACAAATTGGATATGACTCCGATCACCCATACGCTCTTGGCGAGGTTGGGAAAGTTGGAGTTGCCATTGACTCACTTGCTGACATGGAGACCTTGTTTGAGGGAATTCCTCTGGACCAAGTCAGCACTTCTATGACAATCAATGCACCTGCTGCTGTTCTCTTGGCCATGTACATTGCTGTTGGGGAGAAGCAGGGTGTGTCTATGGACAAGCTTCGCGGCACTCTTCAAAATGACATTTTGAAAGAGTATGTGGCGCGTGGCACCTACATCTTCCCGCCAAGCCCATCAATGCGCCTGATTACTGATGTGTTCAGTTTTTGCTCCAGCAACACACCTCTCTTCAATACGATTTCAATCTCAGGCTACCACATCCGAGAGGCAGGGTCAACAGCCGTTCAAGAAGTGGCTTTCACATTGGCAGACGGAATCGCGTACGTAAGTGCTGCAATGAAGATTGGCTTGGATGTTGACGCATTCGCATCGCGTCTTTCGTTCTTCTTTGGGTCGCACTCGAACTTCCTAGAAGAGATTGCGAAGTTCAGGGCCGCAAGGCGTCTGTGGGCAAGAATCATGCGCGACCGGTTCGGTGCCAAGAGTGACCGGTCTTTGAAGATGCGATTCCACACCCAGACTGCGGGCTGCACGCTAACCGCTCAACAACCAGACAACAACATAGTGAGAGTCACACTTCAAGCCCTACAAGCAGTCCTAGGTGGAACACAATCTCTTCATACTAACTCGCGTGATGAGGCCCTTGCTCTTCCCACCGAAGAGTCTGTACAGATTGCACTGAGAACACAGCAGATCATAGCCTATGAAACTGGTGTGGGCGATACAATCGATCCACTGGCGGGATCATACTACCTTGAAACTCTTACGGATGAGATAGAGCGAAGAGCGATAGACTACATTGAGAAGATAGACGCGATGGGCGGCGCCCCCTTGGCGATTGAGAATGGTTTCATTCAACGTGAGATTCATAATGCCGCCTACGAACATCAAGTAGCTGTTGACAAAGAGAATCGAATTGTGGTTGGAGTCAACCGTTTTGCGGTGTCTGAAGAACAGACAATCCACTATCTGAAGATTGACCCTCAGGTCGAAGTCGAGCAATTAGGCCGCTTGAAACAGGTTCGAGAAAGCCGGGATAGCGACAAGGTGGATTCCGCATTACAGGCACTGCGAACAGGTGCTGAGGGTACAGATAACCTAGTCAGTCTAATTCTTGATGCTGTTAGAGTATATGCTACTCTTGGAGAGATTTGCGGAGTCCTGAGAGATGTCTTTGGAGAGTACAAGGCACCTGACATTCTTTGAGTTTGGAGTGAGAAATAATGACTGTTGAGAAGATTGACCACATCGGGATAGCAGTGAAGAGCATTGAAGAGCGTCTACCCTACTACAGGGACGCCCTAGGTCTCAAGTACATTGGTGAAGAGATGGTTGAGGAACAAAATGTACGTGTCGCTTTCTTGGGGATAGGCGAGAGCCGTATCGAGCTACTTGAACCAACATCTGAAGACAGCCCTGTGGCAAAATTCCTGGAGAAACGTGGCGAGGGTATTCACCACATCGCAGTCAGAGTTGAGAACATTGAAGCGGCTCTTGAGAACCACAAGGGTCTCGGTTCTAGACTAATCGACTCTGAGCCGCGCGTAGGCGCTCACAGGATGCGGATTGCATTTGTACACCCGAAAGCAACTGGCGGCGTTCTTCTTGAGCTCTGTCAGGAACCAGAGTGATAGTCTTCCAGTGATTTGACATCGTCAGAATGCGCATTTTTGTTCAGCAAAAAGCTTATGCGGTTTCAGTCCTATATTCACGGGTAGGGAGGAATACTGGTGTCCACAGAGATACCCCAAACCCATTATGACTTCTACAGATTGGCCAAGTCTCATGAGAGGGAAGGTCATTTGGATGAAGCAATGGCTGCGTATGAAAAAGCCATCGAGCTCAGTCAAAGTTATGCGCATGCGTGGTACTACAAGGGACTTCTTCACCAGAAGCTCGGTCAGTACGACGCCGCGATATCATGTGCTGAGAAGGCTCTGAAACTGGAGCCTAGCTGGGAACGACATGTTGGCAAACTAATCGACGACTGCAAAACATGCAAAGACTCCGCGTCTAGTTAGGACACCCCAAGAATATCCTCGACAACATCGGCAACCCTTAGGGTGTCGTCCCGGCTCACCATTCGATGGAGCACGAATCTAGTCCTAGTGCCATATGCACCATAGACCAGGATATCTCGCTTCTTGAGCTCTTCAGATAGTTTCAAGGCGCTAATGTCCATGTTGTCAAGCATAACAAACAGGATGTTAGTGTCAGGCTCCTCTACGATGAGGTCCGGTATCTTTGAAAGGCGCTCATAGAGCAACTTGGCATTTGCATGGTCCTCCCTGAGTCTATCCACCATTTTCTCGATAGCAACGATGCCAGGAGCTGCGATAATACCTGCCTGTCGCAATCCGCCGCCAAGCCTTTTCCTCACCCTGCGAGCTTCGTGTATGAACTCTTCAGAGCCAGCAATGACAGAACCTACTGGTGCCGAGAGTCCCTTGCTGAGGCAGATCATCACGGTGTCTGCTTCTACAACAAGGTCCTTAGCAGAAACATCCAATGCTACGGCCGCATTGAAGAGACGCGCACCATCGCAATGCACCAGCAGTTCGTTCTCATGCGCAACTTTGGCAAGAGCCTTGACCTGTTCAGGGCGAGTGATGGTTCCACCGGCGTAATTGTGTGTGTTCTCAAAACAGACCATCGTAGTTCGCGCATAGTGAGGATTATCTGGACTGATTGCTGAGAGAAGGGTTTCGGGTTGAATGTAACCTCTCACACCTTTCACTGGTTTTGGGTAGAGCCCGCCCATAGATGCCATTGAGCCACCTTCGAAGAGAAATGTATGTGACCTCTCTTCTACAACAATCTCATCACCTCTATTCGTCTGTGCGAAAAGTGAGATTAGATTCCCTTGGGTGCCAGATGTCACGAGAAGTGCTTCTTCTTTTCCAAGGATTTGTGCGGCTTTCTGCTCCAGCTCAATGACTATCTGATCTTCGCCAATGACATCATCCCCAAATCGGCGTTCTTTGTGCCCTGCTACAATTGCATCTATCATCTCATCAGTGGGAAGTGTTACTGTGTCACTGCGAATGTCAATGGTCTTCATGCCTTTAATACCGTCACAACCTCCGATTTAGGTTTGCGGTAGCTGCGTTTCTAGCTATAAATATAGGGAGTTCAAGTCCAACTCAAGTACTGCCCTGAGTTGTTTGCAAAGGAGAAACCACCCATTGTTAGCTGGAGATGATGCTG
>JAUVHR010000065.1 GCA_030593165.1 Candidatus Thorarchaeota archaeon | reverse complement strand
CTTTACGCGAGTTCGTAGAAGCATTACGATCCTCATTTTATATGAGGTCTACATTCGCTGTCTCCTGTGCACTCCCGGCAAAAGAGATAGAGAAACCGTGGGGGCGGAATGCTCAATTCCCGCCCTCACACCTTTCCAACAATTTTCTTGTCATTGACTCATTCTGCCGTTAGAGTTATACCCCTGTGCTGTATGAGGGGTCGGTTAGTAAGACTGGTATGGGTAGGGGGCCTAATACTACAGGTGAGAAAATGGAATCTTACAGTAGTGTTAGATCTTGGAAGAAATCATTAAAGCAACAATCGAAGGCCAGAAAGAAACCCTTCTCCAGGAAGACTTGGCGAAGAAGACTTGTACTCTTGGAGGAATACTGTGGTTATGCGGCCAAGAGCCCAGACGATTTGCTAATACAGGACCTAGAGTCCACGATGGAAGAGCTTAACAACTACTTCGATTGGTTGAAAACCGAACGAGAACCGGAGCTTTCACACAACAGTGCCATAACTAAGCTAGCCTATGTTCGTGGTTTCTTCACCCATAACATGATTGCATTCCCTAAGGGGTTTAAGCTTCCAACCGCAGAGCCTAGCGAAGTGACAAGCCGAGATAGCGACGTTGAAGTGTACTCCTTCAACATTGATACGGAGGAGATGTATCTCAATGATTTGTTAGGGAACTTCGTGGCTCACCTGAGCTTCCGAGATGAGACCGTAGCAAGGTGTCTTCTGTCCACAGGTACGGATACAATAGACCTTCTGTCGCTCAATGTAAGCTCTGTAGACAAACAATGGAAGGCAGACCGATTCCTGTACAGAGGCAGGAGAAACAAGACCAACGTGCCATTCATGGTCTATCTATCAAAGCAATCAACAGAGTTCATCAAACAGTACTGTGAAAAGTATCACAAGGACGCCGACCTTCGGGATCCGTTGTTCCTAGGGAAGGGTGGCGGGGCATTGACAACCGGAGCTGTCCAACAGGCATTCCGAGATGCGGCTAGATCTATGGGGCTGACAAAGACCAATGAAGCCAACCCGTTCAGACCAAAGAGGTTCCGACATCTATTCAGGAACGCCTGTGCCATAGCTCGGATTGATAGGGGGTTCACAAACTCTTGGATGGGGCACAAGACCGATGTTTCAGACTCCTATCTGGGAGAGTCCCCCGCGATTCATCTCTCCCAATACGTGAAGGTCGAACCCCTGCTTGAGGTATCCTCCGCATCAGGATATGAGGCCAAAATCATATCGGGAGAGATACAGAGCCTCAAAGAACAGATAGCAAGATTGGAGAATGACAACTTCAGAATGAAAGACTTCCTAAGCGGGGAGGGGTTAATGAATCGCTACAGAGATAGATACAACATTGAACTTCACGGCGGATATGGTCTTCGGCTCGGAGTGACCTTCTGGGACTTAGATCCCGAGGAACAGCTGCCTGTAATCATTGATGCCCTTCGAGATGCGTTCAGTGGGTAAAGGATTAGGATGAGTGAAGTGCCTAATTCATTGCGCGGCTGTACTTCCCTCTGCCATATTTTCGCATCTGCAGCCATGAATAATTGAGCATGAAAACTATAAGGAACACCAGCAACGCTTCTGGCCAAAGCAATATACCATAAGAAACCCAGCTGAATCCGAGCCATAGCAGTGCGCCGAGCAATGGCATTCCCCAGTACTTGATTGTCTTAGCAATTACTATACCAATGATTTGCAGCACTTGTGCCATGAAACCGTACCTCCTACCTTATGCTGGGTGTGGACTAGCTAATGTATCTTTCTGCTAAATTGACAAAAGAAAAAGAGAAGGATTGGGCCCGAAGGCCCTTTCCATTCTGTACTATTCAACCTTCGTCAAGCTCAAAAGCACGGACCCTGATTTTCCAATCTTCCCAGTCCAGCGAATCTTCATTCCAGCCTCAAAACCGGCCTCTTTGAAAAGAGTCTCGCGAAGATGACGAGGCATCCTTGCATCAAGATCCTTGTGCAATTTTGTTATCATCTTCCCATTGGACGGGGCGTCCACTGCATTCTGATTATTCTGTGTCATACAAATTCCTTCGTTCATAGCTAGGCCGTCGAGGACGACCTTACCTATTACACGAATAGTTCCCACATGTGTCTAGGCCAAATGAGTTAAAGAGTGAAAAGGAGTGGGGGAGGTCTGCGGATCCTAGACGCTGGGTAGGATATCCCAGTGATTCTCATAGGGCTTGAGCTGGCTCTGGTCTATTCCGGGGCGATTATTTTCAGGGCCAAACTTGTCGTTCCATTCATGCCAAAGCTTCAGCACTTTGTCGGACCGTACTATGAAGTACTTGGGTTGGTCCTCCTTCAACAACAACACAAATATCCAGAACAGGTCCTCGGGATTATCTGGCACGGGGGGTTTTTTCATTTGATACATGCTTTTGGTTGTCGCAGACTTCACCTCTATGCTGAAGGCTTTATCATTGGGGGCCTTCACTAGCAAGTCCGTCACAGGGGCATTGCCAAGAGTGAAGGTAACAATGCAATCTCTGCGCGTGAGTTCGGCAGCGACATAGAATTGACCGGCCCATTGGGTTCCATACTTGGTAGTCATTAGGTTTCCTCACGTTTAGTTATTGGTTTCACCATATGGTCGTTCTCGGGATGTAGTGACTTATTCATCAGTGGGATACTGGGACTCTTTGTTCATAGAACAGTAACGCCTAAGCAACACGTACAAGAGCAGTAACACCATTGCTCTTACTATGAGATTACCACAAAATTATTGGTCCTGTTTCAGGTGGGAGCTGGAGGACTTTGAATGGAAGATCTTCTTCCCTGTTGCGACATTGATAGTATCCATCACCTATCTCTTAATGATTGGGCAGTCAGTTCAAATGCTATGGTTCCTCTTGACACTTCTATATCCTCTGCCCATCTGCCTGTATCGGGCATTTGAGCGATGCCAACCTAGTGAACCTCTTAGGGCCATACAGACTAGGTCATTCTGATTTGAGATGCCATGTGCAGCTCGGACTGAGCGCAGATGGTCGTATTGCGCCTCAGTGATTCTAACTGTGAGACGCCTCATTGTGCCTCACTCTTCTCTCCATACATCCAAGTGAATCCTAGGAGCTGCGGGAACCGTTGATAGCATAAGCCCTTTAATCTCCTGTCCCTCTTTCTCAGCCTTGAATACCCCCTGCATGATCTCATCAATCGCTGTATGGAACTTGACAACCTGTTTCTTGGTGAGAAATATTGTAGTTGTAACTCCCGGACTTAGGATATTTGCTACGTCTATTGAACTCATTCATTATCACCTCCGCCACTGTTGTTGTCATTGGTTGTGACCTTCATCTGAATGTCCCCGGTCATATTTCATTGAAACCACGGTTTCATATGAGTATGTTTGGATTCTTTTCTCAAAGCTAGCTTCTTCATCTCATTATACATTGAAAGAATCTCTTCCTCTGTGTAGTCTTCATATGAGAAGTTCTCGATCTTATTTCCATTCTTAAGATAGTGGTACATTCTCAACCTGAGTGAAGTGTATCGTTCGGCCTTTCCATACCACAGACGTTCGAGTGTGTGATACGGGCCTTCCTTCGCTAGCTTTTCTGCTAGTGTTAGTTCCTCTATTTGTTCTGCCATTTCATTATCACCTCCGCTATTGTCGTTGTCATTATGGATGACTGTAAGTTCCTCCGCCAACCTGCTAGACTCATTCGTAGCCCTCCTCAGGATCGTCGAACAGGTCATCAGTATCTGGTGCCGGACTAACTAGACCGGCTAGACTGGTTCTTTTCACCTCTTCTTTATTACTCGTAGAGCTCATTGAAGATAGCGTAGGAAGCGGTCTAGGCGGTCTAGCCGGTCTAGGCAGTTCAATGAACTCAACCAATTCATCGAGCCAAATGCCTAGGCCCCTCCATACATAGGGCTTGGAAGCGGTCACTGTGGCCTCGGGCTTCTCACCTTTGTCAAATATAGCTGCTAACACTCCCTCTGGAGACGGTCCGAGTGCAGTCTTGGGCCTCCTACCACTCTCAATGTAGCCCACCAATCGTTTCAACTCTGGGCCAAAGCTTCTCTTTGTACGCGCTGTAATCTCAAAACCATACTGTCTAACTAGGGCATGGACTACTTGGACATAGAGGTCATAGACCACTTGCTTCTCATAGGCTGTCTTGTCGTCCGCAGTAGGGTCATGATATAGAAACCTTTCAACGAAGTATTGCACTCCCCTGCCACTCATAGCTTTGTAGTCAATTCGTTTCTCTTTCGCAGGCTTATCGCCTGTTAGGATTCCAGCAGATCTAAGGCGCCTCAATCCTCCTACTGCTAGCTTGAAGAATCCACTCAACTCTTCTTGAGTAGTCATTGTTGCTACGAGCTTGTCCTTTGGTTTTGTGTTAGGGTCGCCCATGGGGAAGACTTTGAGGAATCTCACCACTCTCATTCTTCTGTGATACGCAGTCGTATCGTCATAGACCTTCGGAAGCTTGTTACACGAGAAGATCTGTTTCGCGTAGTTGAGGAAGTCGAATGGAGCTTGGTTCTTATGCTCCGCATTTATCCAGTCCCCGCCCGTTATCCATTTGATGATTTCAGTATTCAAGGTCTTCGGGCCTATGTCGCCTGCTACATTGGCGAGCTTCCCGTGTAATTGCGCCAACTTGAAACGGTTCTCTTGAAGCTGGTGAGGTGAAATACCTGTAACATTGCCTTTGCCCAAGAATGCCCGTATCACATCAAGCAGGGTCGATTTGCCATTAGAGCCCTCGCCAACTAGGACAAGCACATATGCTATGGGATAGTCCTTGAGCAGACAATAACCCGCAAACTCCTCGATTGCTCTGATGTCGTCCTCATTCTCAGTGACTTCTCTGAGGAACTCTTGTATGTTAGGACACTCAGCTTCCGCATCCCAAACGACAGGTATTGACGTTATGTGATACTCGTCCGCCAGTTCTTTCTCATCTATGTTCTCAAAGGGAGTGAATGTGTTGCTGTCTAGGTCAAAGACTCCATTAACCATTATCATTTTGTGAGGAGGCCCGCCGAGCTCAACATTGTCTCTGTAAGATCGGTCTCTCAACCAAGTGACAATTGAGGAGACCAAGTTCTTGGTGTAATGGACCCCAAGACAACCCGACAGATAGTTCCGAACCTTGCTTATGGCTTCAATGTCCCAGATGTGCCTGTTCTTATCATGGAACCAGATTGGATGTTTGTCACTGGTACCAAGGGAGAGGAATCGGTCTTTGCCCTCAAGATGAGTGCCTATTTTGTAGGACTTCTTTCTTATGGGCTCATCCTCAATGATTTTGGGAAGACCTTCACTCATGTCTCAACCTCCTTGATGGGAGGTCTATCATGAGGGATCTTCAGATACACTCTGGTCTTTCCGGGCTTCCCGTGATCTGGCTTTGGTCTGCCGGGATAGAACTTAATTCCATAGGCATGTTCCAACTCGTCTATGAATTTAAAAATCTCATTCTCAGACCCTATGAATCGGGCCCAAATCTCTTCTAGGTCAGAAGTAGGTTCTCCCATTTTCTTGATGTCACGCTCATACTCATTGTTGATGTCCTCCGAGACGTCCCAGCTAGTAGCCAGTAGTCCTCGTGAATTAGGAAGAGACTAGAACATATATGGCTAACTATAGGCCTACTACTTAGAAAGAAGTTTGAAGAGACAGACTATGGATGAAAGAGACCAGTCTGTGATAGCGCTGGACAATCCGACAATCAAGAGAATTAATGGCATCAAGGGAAAGGGTGCGTCGAAGGTAGTGTTGGCACTCTCGAACAACCCTAAAGGACTCAAGATTGAGGATGTCTGTGACATATGCGGGATTGCCAGAGGCACTCTTCAGAATAGTTTCTTCCCCCAACTGATGGAGCTTGGCGTTGTTGAGAGCACAAGAGTCACTGAGGGTGACCGTAGGCGTTCCATCTACAGAATCAAACAGCCACACCGAGATTTGTCTATAGATCACGATTTCGTCAAGCGGAGGCCATGACTATGATGCCCAAACTCAAACGACGTACAAAGGCTGGTGCAGCAATCCAACGCAGGCTTGCGAGGATAGCCAAAGCATCCAAGGACTCACTGAATGCTCAGGAATCCTACGGGAGCCGACCCTCAAAGATGGCTGTGTGCTATTCTGAGGATGGCAAGGGGGAACGATGATTGCGAATCCAAGAGGTTGCTGAACTATTCAGCCAGCGGAAGATGTGGACATTTCCAGTCCTAACTACTGTGAGAGCTAGGATCCGGAGGTGGCTACGCAATTGAGTAATCAATCACTTCTGTCACTTAACCCAAGAACCGACTCAAGGCTAACCCAAGTACCGACTCAAGAGACTCAAGTCCCACCCAAGTTCGACTCTGAAATTAAGGGTATAGTGGGGAATCCCACCTATAGGGGGTATTCCGAGAAATCACTCAGGAAACCCAAGTCTGACCCAAGAGGAACCCAAGTTCAACCTGAGTGCAACCCAAGTGAACCCCAAGATAAGGTCAAGAGGTGTGGGTACACCCCCGAGGCTAACCTCCAAGAGAACAATGAACGGAGGGACACTTGATGTCTTTAGATGATATCATGTCGGAGATGAGGAGATGGAGAACAAAGGTCAGAGCAGCGACTGGAAGACCCGAGGCCGTTCCACGTGATACAATCAGCCTCTTGAGACAGAACATGGTTACCAAACTTAAAGCTTCACAGACATCGACTCAAGTATTGCGACAGGGCGGTCCCCTAACTCAAGTACAAGGCTCTTCACTCTTGAGTGGGGGACGGCCCACCATTCTAGGGTCATTGATGGGGATGCTTCAACAACAGCAGGCTCCACAGCTGAGTGCTGAGCAGGCGGAGCTTGAGCGAGAGGAACAGCTTATGGCACAGAGAGAGCAACAACGCATCTTTGATGAGAGGCGGAGGCTAGACCTGCTGAGGAGACGCAGAGGCTTGTCCGTTATAAAAGAATGATTTATGGTCACTTATGAAAAGGAGACAACAAAATGTTCGAGAACATAAGAAAAGCGATTCAGCAGAAAGTAGCGCAGGGTGAAGCATATCGGAAGAGGTCAGCAGCTCGGCAAGCAATGAAGCAAAGACCCTCAGACCGAAGAGTCATTGAGGCTGGGAACTGGACGGATCCACAGGGACGGAACATCCCTGACCCGTGGAGAACCCGCGAGTATTCTAAGACTCGGCAGACCGGGAATCTCCCCTCAGTGATAGGGGATATCACCGGAACGAGTGGACCCAGACGATCTATGTACCCACAGATTCTCAACCCTCAGCTTTTCAATGAGGCAAGGAGGCCAAGGCCATTCAGAGGAGAATCAGAGTATCAAGCGCAGATCACGGAACTGAATGAACAGAGTTCTGGTATCGCCATGGATATGAAATCAAGGGGGATCGCTTCAAGCCGGCCAAGACGCCAGCACCTCTCAAGAGATGAAAGACTTGCACGGGCTGGCCCCTCAGAGGTTCACTCGGTTGCGTTAGACTCTATACGCAAGCACCCCGGACGGGGTACAGATGTTCTGCCAGATACGCCATACCCACGGCCTATGCCCCTCAGCGGGCAGAACCTGAACCAATTCCCGATTTTGAGAAGCATTGCTAAAAGAATGGGAGTGATGTGAAATGCCTAAGAAGAAAAAACGAGCACCAAGCAAATATAATCTTCATGTGAAGAAAGAAATGAAAAAGGGTCGAACTATGGCTGAAGCAGCTCGGTCTTGGAACAAAAAGAAATCCTCAAAGAAGCCAACAAAGAAGAGAGCTTCGAAGCCCCGAAAGAAATCCACTCGCAAGCAGACTACAAGACGAAGGAAACCAAGGGCTCAGAAGGTTCTATTTCCAACCGTGAACCGGATCCTGAGGAACGGGCCAATTCGAGCAACGATTCGCAGGGTCTTAGGGAGATGATATGAATGTCGAACAGAGACGCAATAGTAAGCCAGTTCAAAGACGGGGATATGCTCGTCGAGTACGAGCATACAGAGGTAGTGGGCAACAGCCTGATGGTCTATGTGACCGTAGAAATGCCAGTGCTTCAGTCCATTGACAAAGTGGTTGAGATTCATGTCACTGATACCAGCCCGAAAACCTCGGCCTATGGCCCTCAACAGGTTCAGGTATCAGGCACAGTCGTAGGATTTACACTCACTCACGTTGGGCAATTGACTACACTCTCGGTGAACGTGGCAGCAGTCGGATTCTGAGGGGTGTTGTCAAAATGCTACGAAGAATCCTAAGTACCGAGGACCCCAGAGTGTTCGGAAGAACACTCACAGTACAGAACTTCGGTGGCGGAGTCGAAGTCACACTATATCGAGGCAGTGGAGTGGAAGTGGAGTCATGGACTGTTGAGACACTCATGCTCCTAGATCCCTCCATTGTTGAGATTGAACCTAGAGGGGTCATCAGAGTGAAGGCAGTCCTCCCTAGAGTTTTGACGGCTGTCTATGACGCTGAAGATGATTCATTGAGGGTTGCTGAGATCGAACCGCAGGCATTGATTCCGGGGTGATATGAAATGGCAGGAATACTTAGGAACTTTTTGGGCAATCTCTGGGGACTTGCTACCAGTGACACTGTATCAGTGACGGTGACTGAGCCGCCTCCGCCTCCTCTGGTAGAGGTTCTCACAATCAGTGCCAACAAGACTAGCATTGAGACGGGTGAGTCAGTCACTCTCAGCGGCCGATATACAGTTGATGGTGTAGGAGTGGAACGAGAGATCAGTCTGTATGTCAACGATTCCCCCGTCATGGACTACATGACCGACTCGGACGGATACTACAGTTTTGGTTGGCAGACCTACACGGCTGGAAGCTATAGCCTCTATGTCAAGGGGTGATTAGGATTGATACAGTCTGAGACCTTAACCGTTGTTGTGGAAGGCGACGACAGGTTCCCTCTGCTTCAGAAGATCTTGGACAAGATCAAGAATAGACCCCGAATCATTGGCGGTGATATAAAATGAGTGTGAGAAAGTTCGTCAGAGAGAACCTTGAGGAAGCGGGATTCAGAGTCAAGCTTCCGGGGGCAACACCAGAGGGACAGAGACGAAAGACTTGGACGATAACGGAGTTAGAATACAACATTCTGACTCGGGAGGCTACATTCCATTCAAAGAAATATGGGACGGTATATCTCTACCACATTGATGAGGTGTTCACTCTCTTTGATGACAAGGGGAGGTTCCCAACTAAGTTTGAACACGTGGTGATTTCTTCGCGGGGTTTTGTTCAGATGGCTTGGACCAATCCCGTCAGAGCCAAGTTGGTAAGAGAGAAGGGTCAGAATGAGATCCATATCTACGTTCCTGAGAGAAAGTGAGATGATTGAAATGAAGAAACAAAGAGTGCCTATCATTGTCTTACCCTTTGATGGCGCAGTCCTCCAAATTCTTTCGACATGGAATCTTCTCCGTACAATCCGCAAGATCCTCCTAGGAGTGTAACAGAATGAAATCAAAGGCACACGAATGGCATTCTGGAAACAACCACATTCAAGGGCTTACTGAAACCAAGTCTTTGAGAGGTCTGAGTGCCCGTGATATGTTTGAGGTGATGTGAATGGTCTCAGAACAGATAAACTTCCGTCGTGCAGTAGCAGCCGGCGTTGCCGTCCGGCTGGCCCATCGGAATCAAAAAGCGGGTCGCCTAACAGGAGGGCTTTTCAGCTTCCCCGATGGCTGCAATAATGCAGTGCAAGTCCGTATCCTGATCTCCTCGCCCTCATTAGGCGGTATCAGACAGGTGACTCCCATTGCGAATGCCTATATAGCTTTGAATGACGCAAATTGGGAATTCACTCTTGATGAAGCGGTCTTGAAAGACGACCTTATCTTGGTTGATATAAGAAACACTGGAGCCGAAGCTCACACCATAAGCGTGGTTGTGACCAGACAGAGTGAGGAGAAGACTCAAGTTGAACACGAGGCCGCGGAACGGAAGGCGAAGGTTGAACAAAGCAAGAAAGGCAGGAGGTTTGGACATTGAGCTTCCGAGTCATAGATGAAAAAGAAGTCCCTGATGCAGACCGAGTCTCAAACGATCGTCCTGACTTCACTACGGAACAAGTAGTGAATGTTGATGTCACAGTTCAAACGGAACGTCTTGAAGCTCTAGTCCAGAGATCAACTACTCTCATTGCATCTGAAGCAGCCAATGCATACAACACTGGATGGATTGAGATAGGGGACTTCAACAAATTCATTGGGACAGTCTTTTCAGACCAGAACTTAACCATCTATCTCGAACAATCAACAGACGAGGAGAATTTGGATTCACAGATAACGCAGGCATACACTGGCGGTGCCTATGACGGGGTATTCAGCCTTGAGTTGACTTCGCCCTATGTTCGACTCAGAGTTGTCGCAGCTGCAAACACCGCAGCCTTCCGTGTCTGGAGCAGACTGAGTATGGGGGCGTGAACTCATTGGTGCGGTATCGAGCTGGCAGAGAAGACTTCGGTGGCGATGTCCGCGTTCGCGGGGATTTGATATTTGTTGACCTCAAAGATGTCAATGACAACGTCATTCTGTCCAATGATGGTGAAGGTAACATTGATGAACTCGGCAAAGTAAATGCGAAGATACCAACAGGGGACGCGTCATTTGATTGGACCTTTGGACCGAGAGATCTAGTCTCGACTTCCATAAATGGTGTGAATGTCTGGGATTTTGAAGATCTATTCAACTGGGCCGTTACCGACACCGCAGCGGCATTGGACTGTTGGTTACACACTGCGATCCCTCAGTTCTTCCTTAGTGGGAACTTTCTTCTAGAGTCTGTGACTCTGACGATTAATTCCAACAATAATGACGCTTGGATTACCAGCGTGCAACTTGCATCGGCCACCGAGTACCAAACGAATCTGACACAAATATATCTCGACACCAGTACTGATCTTGGCTACAATAGTACGGGTGATGAGAAACATGAGTACGTGATTAATCACACCTTCCAGAAGAATACAAAATACCGGTTGAGGATCTCGGCTGGTGTCAACGCTGGTTGGATTCGGTTGTTCACCATTAGAATCAAGGGAAGGATTGTGTGATTCCGAATGCCCGTCGTGGTGACTGAAACTGAGCGGGCCATTGAGGCGAGTGATTAGTCGTGCCCAAGCAAAAGCCTGACTTTTGGCTTCATCTCCGATTTCAAGGTCCAATTCGGAGTGGATGTAAAACAAGGTCATTCAGACTGCGTGCCTTGACGGATCTGGAGCGCGTTCCTGTTGCCTATTCCAGAGTGTTGGGCCGAGGCGACCTCAGCGTTCATACAACTGCTAGGCACAGGAGGTCTGAAGATGATTCTAGACGTTGGGCACGTGTACGCAATAAGATGTTCCTCGTGATACCCGACGACACCACAGAGGGGCAGTTGAGAGAGTTTCTTGAGAGAATTGTCGAAGGCCAGTACGGAGGCGACCCTAATAGCCTCGCCTTTTGGAGGTCAGACCCTTGAGCACAGAACGGTTGATATCAGTGATAACAGATTTGGAGAAGGCAGTGAAGGAGCTCACAATGACTATCAAAGAGTCCAACCGGATCGCTATGGAGGAGATGGCCTTTGTCACGTCCGAAGAGTTCACGGAGAATCTAAGTCGAGTCGTTGATTCAGCTCTGGACGAGGCTGCGGTTGGAAGGGATATGCTTGGAGGGGAATGAATGACAGAAATACAGATTCAATCGGTTGGTGAAAGACTATGCCCTAGAGCGCGGTCTATTTTGCTCAAGAGGTTAGAGAGATGGTCTTACGACAGTCGGAACAGACTGCACCTCATCATCTGTTATGGATATTCAATGGGTATTGGGTTCACAAAATTCAGACCGAAGATATGCAGGCCCCTCAATTGGGACGGCATCAAACTGGATGACTGTATAACGTTCAAGCGTGATGGGAAAGAAGTCGGAACGCATCACAGAGTAGTGAGGATCGAGGACGTTGATGGAGAACGGCGTTATTACACGAAGGGTGATAACAACCTCGAAGAAGATGATGGATACAGAACTATCAACGATATCGATGGAGTGGGTCTCTTTGACTGGTTAAAATCAAATCCTCTGAAACAGGGAGCTGTGGATGCTCCAACCGCATGGACAGTTTTAAAATCAGTGACCGGTAGCAAAGGCAATTGCACGGCCATGAGGTGTAGGTAGAAGGGACAGCAAGAAACTGGACTCCAACAAGACATTTGCATATCACGCTCGGGCGATATACAACAACACACTCACCTTAAGAGCCAAATAGAAAGCAATTGAATCTAGGCGAAGCCGTTTCAGCATATTCATCAGTTTTGAGGTTATTCGGTCACCGACTGGATTAATCCCACTCATCTTATGATAGACATAGACATGAGTCAAATCATGGTGTTCT
>JAUVHR010000255.1 GCA_030593165.1 Candidatus Thorarchaeota archaeon | reverse complement strand
AGACCTGTTCATCCCATACGAGAAGATACTGGTAACATACAGAACTGTTACGTTTCCTCTCAGGATAGTACACACTTCTTCCGTAGACTCCCTTTGGGTCATCATCGTTGAAAGATACAAGTGGAGTGTTATCCTTCAATACCGCCAGTTCGGTTGAGTCTGAATATGCAACACAATGTCTTTCGGTGGTTGAATCGAATTCTCGATCGTTCATCTTTTCACTCTCTCACAACAGCTAATCTGGCGCGGAGAATCTCATCCTTTCGTGATGCTCCAGCTTCTCAGGATTTAAGTACCGCTTGATCCACTTGTCATCCGTTCTTAATTTTAGTCTTCCATGTGTAGTCATAGGTTTCTTTCGCTTCCGATTCTATCTAAACCGATAGTGATCATAAAGACGCATCATTTCACAAGCATAAATGTCTGCAGCCGCCAGGTTTCCACGAAACATCAACATATTCTCATCATTGTCATATGAACTCGCGTTTGAAAAGACATTTGATCCTATGATGATCCAAGGGCCTTTGGTAGTGAAATCTCGAATGATTGCCTTGAGATGAATGTGGATTCCTCCGATTTGTTGTTTTCTCTCTATTTCTCTTAATTCTTCTCACTAATATGGCATCCGAGTCACTTGATTGGATAACTCATTTACGGAGATACTTAGTTTGACAAATAGCATTGTACGTTCCGGCAATGAGATGACTTCTGCATGTGGGCAGGAGCAAACCTAGGCTGACGATCATCATTCGCTAGTCCATTTTCTCTACCTTTGTGACCTTCTTCTCACTTGTGACCTAGTAATATCAGTATCCTCAATGGATCGAGATTCCTTGCACACTTTGATGACACGTGATACTTTCCACATGGAAGATTGGCCTCTAGTAATAGTCCACCAGTTGATCCGGTATTATTATACTCGTCGGAATTAAACCGGACACTTCCGCAGGCTAAATGAATCTTGCACTAGTTCGACTTCAGTAGTCTGTCATGGAGTCAAAGAGAAATACAGACTGATTGCACTCATAACGAAACTTACTATGATGGCAATGGCCATGATATACACACGGTTTCTACTGACCTTGTATTCTCTTTCTGTTCTCACTCCCTCTGAGAATCCTATGCTTCTGGCCAATTCAGCTCTGAGGCCACCAATTTCCCTCTCTAAATCAATCAAAGCATAGAGGTCCGGTCTGGTTCTTATATCAATTCCAGGATGCCGCGAAGGACCCTCTTCACTCATTGTCGTCCTTCTCCCCTTTCTTTAGTAGTCCCAAAGCACCAAGCGCATGCTGACTGATGAAACCACATCTCTTGCAAGCAACTCCTATAGATGGAACATTTGTACCACCTATGATCCTGCCTTTGAGATTGGGTTGAATATCATGCACGAAGTAACCGTCCAGCATTACGAAGTTGTTGTTCCCACACATTGGACAATTCCACTCAACTTGGCGTCTCCTCAGAATGCTGGCTATCTCCTCCTTCTTCTTATCTGTCAGTTTATCCAAAGTACTTCACTTCAATACAACACAAATCTGCTAGGCACAGGTGCTCTCAGAACCCTCTCCTAGCTCACAACGTCCTACTCGCTACTTAACTTATTAATTCCTCGGGGGCCTGCACTCATGGTCTTAGATGCCTTCTAGTTTACCACTGACTAACTTCTCTAGTAACAATTGTATTGACTTGGGTTGTGATATTTCTTCGATCGTTGATGCTGAGTAATCGGTCCATGCTATTGCAGATGAGGAGTCGCGGCTGCCAAGGCACAGTCAACAAGAGCTGGATAGAAGGTCGCCATCTTTACAACTAGCATAAGCCTGCTTAGAACTGAGAAGATATCCGGGAGCTCTTCAATGAAGTCACCGATGATGTCAGCCACAAACTTCGACTTGACATCGAGCTCGTCAATGTTCTCGACTATGAATTTGTACTCCTCAAGATCAGTTTCCATTTCTGGGAAGGTGTATCTCTCTGTTTCAAGCCGAGGATTGCTATGTGCGACCTTGTGTCTTATTGTGAGAAACGCTTCATATGCTGACCAGTACTTCTTAAGCTCCTCCTCGCTAAGGACTTCCCCCAGTATTTCGCTAAGTCCAAGTCCCTCAACTAGGCAGAAGAGGCGGTACTTCAGACTTCTTTGTTTCAATCCGGCCACTGTCATAGGCTCAGAATCCGGTATTCCTACCTCCTCATCCCTGTTCGCCTTCAGGAACTGTTCAATCCTCTGGCAACTATCTTTGTGACTAGCTAATACATCGATGAGGTTCTTCAGATATACATCGAGGTATGCGTACAGGGCGAATGCCACAAGTGAGAAGTACCACAACGAGTCCTCCGGATCCAGAAGCTGCGGGTCATCTTCCTCAGCCTCCTCAGAGTCAGGATAATGCTGGGCTATTGTTTCAAGTGCACGAATGATATCATTGTCTTTTGGTTCAAGATCTTCTCCCTCGCTCTCTGCAGCTTCTCTAAGACCTCCTTCAGCGATTCGCTCAAAGAATCTGGGGCCTAGACCCACTATCGCCGAAATCTGTGTCATGGCCACTCCCTTTAGTGCAAACTGGAGTGTGCGATGGACATTAGCACCGAGGACTCTTCCGTGCTTCGTGACGAATACTTCCTCTAGTGCGATCTCTTCCGAAGTGTCATCGTCAGGGGGTGACAGTCCAAATCTCCAGTATTCTGCGAGTCTGTCCACATACTCTTTCGTCCTTTCAATGGGGCTGTTCATTTCACTGCTCTCCGAACCCTTGACGAACACTCATATTCCTCGACAAGCACATATATGCATCGCTCAAATCCTCCGAGTTAAGAGGAAACCCCGTGGCTCTACCACTGTGACGAGTGCTGGAAGAATGGCTCCTAGAAGGCTCAGCCTGATGGCATTGTTGGTTGGGCCCCTGTATCAAGTGAGATCTAGTGGGCCTTAACTTCTTAGAGCCTCTCTAATATCTTCAAACATCTCTCTATGTTGTTCTATCCAGTTTAGAATCAGTTCAATTCGCATCCTAATGTCATCTTTCGATTTTATATGTGACACGAAAAACTTTGGCAGGAAATAAGGATCGCCTCTCATACTTTCCGAAATTCCTTCTCCGAGACCGAAATACGTTATCCTAGGTTCAATTGGTACTTTGATGTACCTTGGGGATAGGATCCGTTGTCTACTCGTATAATAACTAGAACCTATGGTACCATGTACTATATGAATGAAGATAGAACGGTGAAGAGGAATATTCTCTCGGAGATTCATAATAGAGGAATCAAGATAAAAGAGGTCTTGTCGACTTGCGCTTTGTGATTCAACGGAACAATAAAGATTCCATCTTCTACTATTGATTGTTCTAACCCCTTTGATGAAAGCACGAAACCCACCATATCTGCTATGTCTTCCTCCGTATTCAATCCGTTCTACAGAATCTTGACTAATGCCAATTTCAAATAGGGCCTCCATACAATCATTAATGAGCCGTCTATATCTTGCCTCTGGACTTAGTGTTTCATATTCGCTTCGTTGTCGATCGAAGCTTCTTCCTCTTGCTTGCATTGCTTGAAACACTTCATTCACAGTCATCATATCGTTAGTAGAACCTCGTCTTATCGGAAAACCAGCAGCTTTACCATGCTTGATTAGCTGGTGTGGTCCTGCAGGATTTCTCTTCACAGCTATTATTGCTAGATTGACGCTTCTGTACATCACATGATGGACATTGAATACTGGTGGAGGATTTGTCCAACTACTCACTATTTGTTGTAGTCGAGTTTCCCCATAATCTCCTAGATCTATGCCTATAGGACTACCATTATCATCAGTCCCTATGACCAGATGTCCATGTCCGCTGTTTTGATAGAGGAAGTTGGCAATAGCACATACATCTTTAGCTAGTTTGGCTTTTTCAGAATCAGACCCTAGGTTATATTGTGATTTCCAATCTAATCTCGAATTCTCATTTTGAGAATGGAATTCATGGATTCTTCTTTGTGATAGGATTGACAAGACAGACCATAGGCAAGCGTTTGTATCGGGGGGGTGATGTTGGCACGACTTGTCCCACGTTCCTGTATGACAGTTCACACCAATCGAGATAATGACATATCTCGGAAACTCCGAGCTGCCTTCCTCTCAAAACGTAAAGAAACATTCTTATCTTGCTGAACAGAGAGAACCATAGCGAACGTAACTATCAGACACCGGTTGGATTCAACATGGATGACAAACAGGTCTGGCGGATAAAATGGATGCTCTCATTAGTTATGCTCATGCTAGCAATAGTCCGCTTCGCCTTTTTCGAATTCGTGAGTGATAGGATGGACTACACCTTCCTCGCTCTAGTGGCGGCTGCTGCTCTGATTCCTCTCATCCCGTGGGAACGAGTCAGGACTGTGAAATTTGGCCCCGTCGAATTTACGTTGAGTGAGGCACAGGTGCAGGGTGCGATTGAGGGAATAGACTTTCGAACCATTGATGATTTCGGTAAAATCGAGATTCAAGAGCTACTAATGGGATTGGCAGATGAAATCATTAGATCAAGAGGAAGCCGCATACTTTGGATTGATGACAATCCTCATCGAATTATCGGTGAACGCCGTCTGCTTCGAGCATTAGGTGTCGAGGTAACCACTGCAAGATCGAGTGCGATAGCAAACGAAATCCTCCAAGCTGATAATGACTTCGACCTGATAATCACCGATATCGATAGATACGCAGATTCCCACTCAGATTCCCCAACCCCTGGTCCGACAGATCGCGAAGGAGTCAACTATGCTATAAAGCTTCGAAAATCTGAGGATGCTATCATCAGCGGAATGTCTATTTTGTTCTATGCATCATTTCTTTGGGAGCGACTTCGTGAGATAACGATGGACGCATTCGTTGTTCCCCCTGCACCTCATCTTAGTAATTCCATTGATGGATTGCTGACTGAGGTCTTTCGGATACTTGCCCACGTTCGTTCTGACCCAATCAAGGTCGAGTGGTATAAGAAACCATCAGGAGCAGAGGAGATGGCTTTCGATTGATGACTGTGTAGGCGAGTGAGAAGTATTTGAGTGAGAAGCAGTTCTTCTTTGGTTCATCATCGTTCTAACAGGCAGAACTGCGGCGCGTTTTCTATTTTCTCTAGTCGACGATTGGTCAAAATACGTTCCGCCATCAGAAACAGACCTTGAGGACAGTCAAGTATACCTGCAACACTACCTGACCTCAATCAAACTAGGAGTCCTCTGGAATCTGAACGAGAGACAAGCA
>JAUVHR010000208.1 GCA_030593165.1 Candidatus Thorarchaeota archaeon | reverse complement strand
ATACTGAATGGTGTGGACACTGATGTTTTCAAGCCTCGTGATTACAAGAAGAAAGATGATGTGATTGATTTCGTCTTTGTGGGGCGATTGAGTTACGATAAGGGAGTACATATTCTTCTGAAAGCATTCAGAGAGTACCATAGGGAGAATCCTAAATCAAGACTGACACTTGTGGGAGATGGTTTGCTTAAGGCGCAGCTGGATGACGATGACTCTAGAAGCACCGGGGCAATACGATGGTTGGGCTGCATCGACCATAAACTGATTCCTGCGGTACTTCGGAATTCAGATGTTTTTGTTATTCCCCAAAACATTGGACCACTCACTGCTTCCATGAGTGTGCTAGAAGCCATGAGTTCTGGGCTTCCCGTGATAACTACAACCATTGGGGACGCTGACAAGCTTTTGAGTCCTAGTGAAGGAGTACTTGTAGAACCGGAGAACGTACCATCTGTTGTGGATGCAATGCGACTCCTGAGTGAGGATGAAAAACTGAGAACCTCGATGGGAATGCAATGCAGAAAGAAAATTGTGCGTGAGCATTCTTGGAGCAGACAGATTAGCAACCTCGAAGACACATATCGGCAGGTCATAACCAAGGCGATGGGATGAGGCCCCAACCTGTCAGTGCTAAAGATTGGATATGTCGAGGATTCTGTTTCTAGTAGGACACAGCTTACTCAGAATCCATTTGACCGCAACCATTCGAAGTAGATCGGTAGACCGTCGCGTAGTGTGACTCTTGGAGAATAACCCATTTTACGAACAGCAAGATCTACTGAGGGGTAGAACTTCATTACCTCGCCCAACCGTGCGGGGCCGAACTCAACGGGAGTTTCAACTTCAGCTGTTTCCATCATCAGTTTGGCTAGAGTGATGATGTTGGTGCGTTCAGTTGTTGCTATGTTATAGTTGTCACACCAGCAGTCCTTATTCACTGCGGCTAGTAGGTTGGACCTTACAACATCAGTGACGTATGTGAAGCATCTCTCCTGTTTGCCAGATCCATCAATTATCAAAGGCAAACCGGAAAGCAGACGATTAGCAAAGATTGGAATCACGCCGCCCCCCGTATCTTCCTCGCTAGATTGTCTGGGACCATAGACATTGTAGTAACGCAGTGAAATATACTGTAGATTGTATAGGTCATTCCAGACCCTGAGGTATTCTTCAGCAGCCATTTTGGCGATGCCATAAGGGGAGGTCGGACTGCGAATGTGTGTTTCAGTCTGAGGAAACTCTAAGGGTTCTCCATAGACAGATCCAGAGGAAGAGTGTACGAAGACCTTGGTATGTTCGGACTTCCGGATTTCTTCAATCAAGTTCAATAATCCTATAATAGATACCTCAACGTCTAATTGGGGATTTTCGATGGATAGTACAAGATTGCGGGCTGCCAGATGAAACACAATTTCAGGTTCGTGTTCCTTTAGGAGGTTGCTCACAAGACCTCTATCAATCACACTTCCTTCGTGCAGTCTAATCCGGTCTCGAATAGAGCTAAGATTCTCAACAGAACCCTTGCTCATGTCATCAAGAACCAAAACATCGGCGCCAGAAGAAACAAGATGTTCTGTCACATGAGATCCAATGAAACCGGCACCCCCAGTTACTAGCACTCTCATTCCCTGGAATTGATTTGAGTATTCTTGATTTGGGATGTCGTCATGCTTGAGTGTCATCAGCAAGCCCCTGTGGGTTGTGAACCCGCCGCGGTTGACTGGAAGTCATAATAAACATAGTGTACCAAAGGCAAGAATGTACACACTAGATTGCGTCCGCATATGTGACGTAGAACTTATCTGTGATTCAATTACCAACCGTAGAATATAGCTTCTGAGAGATGAGTGTCTGATGCTGGATATTCGATTCATCCGAGAGAATGTTGATCTCATTAGAGAAGACCTGCGAAAACGCAAGGACAATGATAAACTTGAGAGGCTTGAGCGTCTCTTGATACTCGACGAGAAGGTTCGAGGGCTGAAAAGAGAGATTCAGGACCTCCGAACCCAGCGTAACAGGCTCTCTAGAGAGATTGGGAAGCTGAAGAAAGAAGGAAAGGACGACCCCGATCTAACGCTCCGAGCCAACGAGGTGAATGCGAGGATTCGAAAAGTAGAATCAGATGTTGCGGAAATGGATGGCGAGCTCCGGCTAATCCAAATGACAATTCCAAATATACTGCACCAGAGTGTTCCCTACGGAGAGGGCGAAGAAGATAATGAGGTCGTGAGAGAGTGGGGCGGTCGACCTGAGTTCGAGTTCACAGTCAGGAGTCATGTTGACCTACTGGAAACGCTGGATGTTGGCGATATACCAAGAGCAGCCAAGATTTCGGGGGCAAGGTTCTATTTTCTTAAGAATGAGTTAGTATTACTGGATCTCGCGATGCAGCAGATGGCTCTGGGGATACTAGTGGCAAAGGATTACACTCCAGTGTATCCACCGTTTATGATGAGGCGCAGACCGTATGAAGGAGTCACTGACCTCGCAGATTTCGAGGATGTGATGTACAAGATTGAGAACGAAGACCTGTATCTCATAGCTACCTCCGAACACCCGATGGCGGCTATGTATATGGGTGAAGTCTTTGAACCCACCGACCTACCCATCAAGCTTGTTGGAATCAGCTCATGCTTTAGAAAGGAGGCCGGTAGCCATGGACGCGACACGAAGGGCATCTTTAGGGTACATCAGTTCAACAAGGTCGAGCAGTTCGTCTTTAGTCATCCAGATGACTCATGGGAAATCCATGAGGAACTGATATCGAACGAAGAGGAATTCATACAAGCATTGAAACTTCCATATCGTATTGTGAACGCGTGTACAGGGGAAATCGGCACAGTTGCTGCAAAGAAGTATGACCTTGAGATTTGGATGCCCGGCCAAGGTACTTACAGGGAGGTAGGATCCTGTAGCAATGCAACTGCCTACCAAGCAACACGACTCAATATCAAGTACAGAATCAAGAAAGGTGGAACTGAGAAGGAGCTTGTTCATACTCTAAACAGTACCATGATGGCAAATCCACGTACCACTGTTGCCATTATGGAAAACTACCAGAGAGAAGATGGCAGTATCGAGATTCCCAAGGCTCTGCGGAAGTACTTGCCAACTGGTATGAAGGAGATTGTTCCACGGAATCCAAAGTGACAGGCCAACTGTTTGCATAACTTGTGTGTCTTCTCACGTTTTACCTTGAACTCATGTGCGAGTTCTGTGGTGGTGTAGGCCATTGATCTCGTCCATTTCTTGTCCCAGTTTCCCAAATTCAAAACAGTTCAAAAATTAGCCGACTCTGTACAAGACGAGTTTAGTGCAGCATCGCCATGCTTAAAACCTCGGATTTGTATCCAGCCGAGGGGAACACAAGTGACAACTGTTCAACAATCCTTCGAAAAACTCATCTCTCTTGCCATCAAGAGAGAGGAAGAAGCCTACGAGTTCTATATGAAAGCTGCTGAGAACGCAGAGATGCCTTCATCAAAGAAGCTTCTCGAAGAACTCGGGAAGCAGGAGATTGGTCACAAGCAGAAGCTTGAAGCCGCACTGGGAGGCGGTGTCTGTGAAACGTTCAGTTGCAGCACGGTCGAAGAATTTGAGGGAATGGACCTGAGTAAGTATCTGGTAGACATACCGCTGAAACCAGGTTCGACATCCCAAGATATTCTAATAGTAGCAATCAAACGTGAAGAGGGCGCTTACAACTTCTACAAGGCACTCTCTGAGCTCACTGCTGTTGCAGAGCATAGAGTTGTCTTCGAAACACTAGCAAGCGAAGAGAAAGCGCACAAAGAACGCCTTGAGTCGATTTACGACGAACACATATCTCCGTGGATGTAAACGGGGCTGTCCTGGCCCCATCCTCTCTTGTTTTGCCTAGCACGAGTGCTATATCTTGTGCAGCCGGGGTGCTGCCAAGAATGTCAAGCCACGCTCAGTCAGTGCCCTTGCAGTTCTGTTCAGGGCTCCATGTTTATCCAAGTAGTTCTGCTGCATCGCAGGCATCAGTCCTTGAGCCAGAATGTCATCCTTTGGTAGGAAGTACTCAAGGATGTCACTTGGATGGTCACGTGTTAATTCAATTTGGGGCGGAGCTCCCTCATGCTTCGCACTGATGTTCTTCACGTGATTTGCAATCTCAAGCAGTTCTTCCAATCTGTCGTAGGGTTGTCTGACAATGCTCTTCCAAGTTTCAGTGATGTGATGCTCGATTCTTACTACATCTTCGAAACCAAACTTGCCCCTCACATAAGCGGCCATCTCGATTGTTTCATTGTTCACACTATTCGCTAGATTGAAGCCTATCAAGGGACTTGTGCCATCCGGTCTGCTGAATAATTTCGCCGTCAAGAGCGTCCATAGTGCTGCGTATGGGTTGTCGTTACCCATAAACACGGATATCTTGAACTCCATGTCAATGCCGAGCTTGTGCATCATGTATCCAATCAGGACCGTACCCGGATTGATGTTCAAAACCTGCTGAACTCCATACTTTGTGTAGTAGTGGAGATACTCGTCAGCCCAATCCAATGCAAGATTATTAGGTTGACCGACCCCTCCGAAATAGCCTGTAATCGTGTCGGGACCACCTAGGTGCACATTCATTGGCGCACCATCGGGACCGGGCATTGTGCCTTTTGTGTCAAGTGTTTCAACATAAGAAGAGCCAGTGATTTGCATTGCAGCAGCGAATGCAAGTATGTCATTATCGTCCACTTGTTCTTTCATCATTCGGACACGAATGAACCGTCCAGGCATCAGATCCTGTTTTTCGAGTGCGAGTTTGGCCTCCGCCATCAGCCATGGGAAGTATTGGCATGCACTTATCTCAAGTGTTATGGCGAAACTGTCATCAAATGTCATTGAATCTGTCTTCTCGCCAAGAACCTTTCTCCGATAGTCCGATACTGAGATGAACGCATTATTGTCATGCTGTGTTTGGAGCCACTCTATGTCCGTCACATAGGAGGATTTCTTGGCCTCCAAACGCGCTAGCAGGCTAGAGAGATCTTGGGCCTCCCGAGCCTTGCGGTTAATCTCTTCAACACCGCCGTGCTTATCGATAATATCGAATATTCCTGTTACGAGAGGGTTGCTCTCATCTAGAAGAAAGGCATTGATTTCCTCTAACTGCCTGACATCGATTCGCAGTTTTTCCCTGTCGACCATTTTTTGGACCATCCGGTTATAATGCGGATTCGCCTCATCCGCAGGTTAAGAGCCACGTCACAGTACATACTAAAAAACGATTCTCATCAAATCTGATGTGTTTCTATTCTTCTTCATTCCGTGAATAGAATGCTCCGCAGATATTTCCTCGCCACAGGACCGGCTGTCACAGCCACCATAATTCCTGAAGCAACTTGAATGAGATTGAACGGGATCATCTCAGCAAACGCCCCCTCTACAGGAACGCCGAGAACCAGAATCTCAAGTATGAAGTAGCCAAGCAACATCGCGATTGCACCAAGGAGTAATCCTAGTGCATCCCATACTGACACCATGCTTGCGCGTTTGGTTCGTCTGCTGAAAAGCCCGACAAGAAAGCCCTCCAAACCCTTGACAATGAAAGTGATGGGAGCAAAGAAGGGAGCAACAGTCAAATCTGCTATGGCAGAACCAACGCCACCAACGAAAAAGCCGCCATATGGCCCTAGTAGAAGACCCGCAATCATGACTATTGAATCACCGAGATTGAAGTAACCGGTTGTGGCGGGAATAGGGATTATGAAGACTAATGTGGCCACCGTAGTAAGAGCAGTCAACACTGCAAGCAATGACAAGTAGAATGTAGTATTCGGGGTCCCAGATGCGCCCATCAAGAACTCAGGTTCTGTGTCTTCGGAACCCATCATGAACTTTGGTTTGAACTGCATAATCTAACGCACTCTCTCTGATTCTCTTCCACGCGATGCAAGAGGTTTCTTCTCTTGCTACATGCGAACGGATTGCAATTTGCATATAATTCTGAGTGTTTGAGATAACGGATCGTGCAAAAACTGTTTCAGCAGCTTGTAGGCAAGATGTTAATAATTGCGGTGCATATAGATGAAGACAAGCAGATAGAAAGGTCTGCAAAGTCAAGATTAGCGAGGT
>JAUVHR010000014.1 GCA_030593165.1 Candidatus Thorarchaeota archaeon | reverse complement strand
GATGCTCCAAAGCCAACACCTCTCACATGGGAAGAGAATTTGTCTACAATTCGGAAAGCGTACTCAACGCTGATGAATGGTTGAAAGATTGTCAACCGTGTTGAGGAGAGTCTTTCAAACCCATTGTACGTTTCACAAGTAGTAATCCTAGAATGATTGGACCTGTCACCAGAGCCATGACCACAGGACTGACAGCATGAAAAAGCAAGTACTCAGTGGAGTACATGTAGTCAATGTAGACTTCTGCAAGTTCAGCTTCCTGCGGGTACAATTCAATGCGAAGAGTGGTAATTTCGGAAAGGTTTGATTGGCAGAAATCAGTTAGAGTTTCTCTCCAGTGGATCTGGGTCAAGTTGGTCAATGATCCTGAACGAGAGATTATTGGAATAGTACAGACTTCATCAGATGGCAGCCTACCATCAGCCAAGACAGCGACATGAGCGAACTTCTCGGTATAGAATGTTGGATCCCAGTTGCTTCCGATTCTCAAGACAAACTCGGTACACCGAGTGACTGGGATGGACACATTCTTGTGAAATACAATGCTCACATTCCGTAACGACTCTAGGTCTTCTACCTGTGTTGAGTCACACCAAAACGTCGCCCCAACCCCATCACTTGTTATCCCATATGCTACCTGCCAAGGCGCTATATCCGGAGCAGAGGTCAGATTCAGATACGAGTCCCAGCCTTCAAGCGTGGAGAAATCATCACTCCATGTCTTCTCTTCTTCGATTCCGAGTCCAATGAAGTTGTCATAGGTGAATGTTGGATAAACGATGAGAATACATGTCAGCGAGAGAAGAAGAAGACGTCGGTCCTTCAACAGCATCAGAAACGGCAGTGGCCACAAAAGGTACCACCCATAATAATCAGTAACGAAAATGACACAAGCGGCAGCCAGCATGATGAGAGATGAAATGAGGAGCGGAGGGTCCAATCTCTTTGCAAAGTCCTCAGAACTCATAGAGTATCCATAGTGACTCACCAGAAGCCCGAGCAGTATCGCAGCCAGACCCTTGGCAAGTGCCATGTCAACAGCGTATCTCCAGTAATTCTGTGTATTCCAAGGAAGAAACGGGATGATGATTGCATATAGGCCCAGTACAACATAGCCGCAGCCAAGAAGCACGATAAGGATTCTGTTGACTCCGAAATCCCTAATTCTAATGAAACGCAACTTCTGCAATGCATGGCCAACACTAAACACCGTGCTGCGGACAGCCACAAATGCAACCAATGGAACGACAGTCACCAGTCCGACCCCTGCGGGAAGAACTTGATTCAACGGAACCTGTGGCGGAATGTAGATTGGTAGAGTGACACCACCCGACAGCCAAATAGGAACCATCACGGGCAACCCTGCGACAATATAACCGACGAATGCGGAGAGAACCAGAATGAAACGGTCCTTGTTGTCTTTGAGCATGAACAGCAACCCGGGGAGTGCAAGAATAGGATAGAGCTTCGTGGCGGCGCCAAGGCCAAGGACAAGTCCGCCTGCGACATTTCTACGATTTAGAACCAAGTAGATGGAGAGCAAGAGAAATACATTCGTGAAGGCCTCAAAGTGCCCATTCCATCCAGATTCGATAATGGACATAGGTAGCAAAGCGAATGCTAGAAGAATGGGTCCAGCAATCGTGTTGGCTCGATTACGCAAGATATGCCTCAGAATAACTAATGATACAAGGTCGGAGGCGATAGCGATTATCCTGAAGGTATCAATCACAGGTGCAATGTACATCACTCCGAGGATGACATATGAGAAGAAGGGGGGGTAAGGATAGTAAAAGCCGAAGTAGGGCAAGTTCCCATCAATCATGAACTTCCCAAAATCAAGATACCACAGTGTATCAATTGAGAGAGTTGCAGGCATACCCAAGAAGACCAATCTAGCAACGACAAGCAGAATAGCTTTCATGAGAAAGGAGAGAGTACTGCCCGAGGCTTTCGATAATCGAGTCTTGTTTGAGAGGACCAACCCGATGGTTATGATATAGACCGCAATCCAAACGAAGAACAGTAGAAAGAATGGATACATCTGCGTGCCATATAGCCGGATCAATAGAATCATCACTAGGTTGCACACAATTGATATGGCCAATCCGAAGTCCCAGGTCATCCAACGGGACGAATTCGCTCCTTGCATATTCAAGTGACTCTACGGACCTCCTCATTTGAGTAGTTTACGGATTCTAGGACTTAAGTCTTCACGCGAGAGGTTCAGAAGCAAACAACCTGCTGACACAATGCTAAAGAGCAGGAGCCAAGACAATGCAATTGAGGTCAGTCTGCTTGAGCGAATTGAAACGTGTCCTCATGGTGGTATCTAGGTACAGTCCGGCAGTGGGAGGCATAGAGAAGCATCTCCATAGAGTCAATGCATACCTTAGCAGAGCTGGATATGCCATAACGGTACTGACCTCAAGCCACGAGAGAGATTTGCGTGCGCACGAGAAGATAGACGGGGTGGATGTATTCAGGATTCCATTTGGATGGGAGAAGAACCCCCCTCTTGTTTATGGCTGGATTCTCAAGAACCGTAAAAGACTGCAGGGTTGCAGAGTAGTTCATGTCCACGGTACTGTGCCGCTCATGTTCTGGTACCTTCCGTTGAGATTGCTCAACCCCGTGACACCAACATTCGCAACGTTCCATGGCTTTGAGAGAGACCCTGTCCCAGTGTTGTTCAGAGTGCTTCGCAAAGTGGCGCGCCGACTTGTGAAAAAAGCAATGTGTATTGGCAGGTTCATTGAGAGGATATACGGAATAAAATGTGACCACATTACAATTGGGGCCGTAGACAGCCCCCCCGCCCATGTTGATGGAAGAGAAGGAGCGGTATATGTCGGACGGCTAGAGGAAGACACAGGAATTCGAGAACACATTATTGCCATGGGATTGCTGAAGAACAAGTACGGGATAGAGGTTCCATTGACTGTATGTGGGTCGGGGAGCCTAAAGGACGAACTGTCTAATCTGGCGAGTTCCAAGGGCATTGATGTAAGATTCGAGGGGATTGTTCCCAATGCAGTTTCAGTCATGAACAAGAAGAAGCTAGCTCTTGCTGCTGGATATCTATCCATTCTTGAGGCAATGTCGCTGGGACTCCCTGTCATTGCAGTCTGCAAGACTCCTCTCAAACATCAGTATCTCAGGGGAGTGTTGGAGGCCGGGGGATCGATTTCCATCCAGACCAGTGCGGAGGGCGTTGCTGACGAGATCATGCGAATCATGAAAAATCCAGAGCTGGTACGGGGATTATCAGAAAGAGGAATGCAATTCGCATCCAGAATGACATGGAAAAGGATGGCTCAGAACTACATCCACCTTTGGACTGAGAACTAGACACCTATTCTTCGCTGGTTCTTTCAACAGGATTATCGTACTCAAGCCAATCGACTATCCTGTACAACCTGTTTGGAAGAACTGCTCTTGCAATGCGGAAGTCAAGACTTGTGTACTCTCTCATCAGGAAGAGAAGAAGTAGATAGAGAACTACTGCCAATGTCAGCCATAATAGAAGTTCTACAAGTGTGGTAGGAGCAACGAGAAGGACCAGCATCCCAGAAACCAGAGATGCCATTCCAATTCTCAACGCAGGTCCTCCGGCGGACCTCAGACTGTACGCGCTCTTCTGACGAAGCCTTGCATAGGCAGTCACAAAGAGTATCACAATGTACATTGATCTGATTATTGCTGAGCCTAGTAGCCCCATGATTGAGGTTAGATACCAGCAGCCAACAATCTCGAAGGCAATCACGCCCATGCCAATAATGATGAAGAATCTCGCCTCGCCCATTGAGCGCAGCACTGAATGAAGAGCGTATACAACCCCCCATAAGGAGTATGACAGAACTAGTATTGAAAAAGATAGAGATGCGTTTGGGTAACTTGCATAGAAGGGTCCAAAGAGTATCATTAGAACAACCTTTGAGTTCAGCGCCACAACCACTGAAATCGGCACAAGGAGGAGTAGGACATATCGAACTAGGACAGCAACAACATCGCCCATCTTCGTGTCAGCCTCGGCCCTCTCCTCGAGGCGAAGCCGTACTCTAGTCAGAATCGGATAAAGGGACGTGGAAACTGTAAGAGCAAGCAGACTCAACATGAAGAGGACACGAAGACTCACATCATAGACACCAAGATCAACCTCGCCCCTCAGAAAAAGAAGAATGAGTTTGTCGGAGTTTTGAATGGTGACATCAACTAGCTGGAAGAGAAGGCTAGGGATTGCAAAGGCCAGAATTGGTCGCATCTGTATAATGCGCGACGGTATTTTCAAACGCCTCAGAGCAAATGTGCCAAACACTACCACGGCCGCTACTTCTCCAACTAGCCAGCCGGTCATCACTCCTGCAACTTCCAAGCCCAGTAAGACTAGACCGATTGTAGCTGTGATGCGCACAATGTCAAAGATAATTCGTCCCCCAGCCAATCTCCTGATGTCATACCTACCTAGAAGGAATGAGTCAAGAAAGACCTCCATGGCAGAGAAGGGGGCAATGAGAATTACTAGGTAGATCAAGTCACTGGAAACAGTGGTCCAGCCAAAGAGATACGGCGCTAACAGCAAGACCACTAAGACCATCACTACGGATGAAACAAGAATAATCAGAGTAGACCGCTTGAGGAAGCTCTTCACTCTACCTAATCGACCTGCGTCCTCCTCTTCTGGAATGACCAGCGGAGACGCATGGTTCAACCCAAGGGCACCTAGAAACTGCATGTAGCCATAGATGATTGCAAGGAAGCCAATCTGACCCATATCACTCGGTAGTAACAGACGTGTCAGAATTGAGATGTTTAGAATCCTGAGAAAGCCTGACACCCCAGCCTGAAGAACAAGAGTGGATGTTCCTCTTGCAGCTGAAGACGTGGTGTCTGACAAACTCTCATCTCCTTGTCTTGACTAGTCCGAGAAGATAATGAACAAATCAACCTATCGTATGACCACACAATGGGGTGCTTAAGGTTCATTCATCCCACAAGAATCGGGTCATCAACCTGCCGGAAACTCTTTTGAGTGTCAAGCGACTCCCTGAGAATGAAGGACATGCTCAGAATAATCATGATCTCACCTTTGCCGCCTCAGCGTTTTGGCGAGTCACGCTACACATCGCAATTGATACGTGGCCTGGCTAGTTCACGCAAGATGGAAATAACTGCCATTGCTGGAAAGGATGCTGAGCCATTGGAAACCAAAGAGAGAAATGTCAACACCCTCTCTGTTTGGAAACATTCGAGTCTTCTTTATCCGATATCCTTGGTAAGACACATCAAGAGAGAGAAGCCACACCTTGTACACGTCCAGTTTGGACCGTTTGGCAAGCTCTTCGGGGGTTTGTTCGGTGAGGTCATGCTTCTGTTACTTGTTCTACTCAGGCTGTTTGGCTTCAGGACTACGGTAACTCTGCATAGTACTTGGATGCCCGAACAAGTAAGAGAGAGAGTACAGCAGTACGGAATCCTCAGAAAGCTCTCATTCTTGGCACCCACCATGTTCCGAATTTACATGCGGCTTCTTGACTGGGGAACGAATTCAATTCAGCTGAGTACAGTCAAGGAGGATTCTCTACTGAGAAGGCAGTTTCTGAGGGAATATCGTATCGATCCTGATAAGGTGCTTGAGATTCCTCACCCATTTGATGATGTCAAAGAAAAAGTGGATGTGGCTGAAGCCAAGAAGAGGTTAGATGTAGCGAACAAGAGAGTAATCCTAGCCTTTGGATTCATTCGTCGAGGGAAGGGTCTTGATACAGCAATTCGTGCCATGAAGACGGTCCAACTGTCGGTAAGTGATTCATTGCTCCTGATTGCAGGTCAGGCAAAAGACAGTGACAGTCAAGAGTACTTGAGGAGCCTTCAGCACCTCTGTAGCGAGAGCGGACTCTCGAATTATGTGAGCTTCGACAACCGATACATCCCTGATGAGGATGTTGCAGATTACTTCTCCGCCGCTTCAGCAATACTCGTTCCCTACGCAGAGAGCGTCGGTGCCAGTGGTCCTGTGCACAACTTCGCAGCGTTCGGCGTTCCAATTGTCGCATCTGACATTGGTTATCATATGAAGGAATCTCTTGGTGGAAGAATCATCACATTCAGGACTGGAGATCCCAACGAGCTCGGTACAAAGCTGACGAGAGTGCTAACAGACACCGAGTATGCAACTAGATTGGGTGAAGAGCAGAGAAACTATGCCCTTCACGAGGGGTGGGACGTGGCAGTTGCCAGAACCCTACGCAATTATCACCATACAATGAATCGGTGATGTTGATATGCACTACTCCAACAACCATTAAGTTCAAAGCGTAGGGATATGGACCTAACTGGAGGCGTTCAAAGTGAGCAGGTTGTCCGAGATACAAGAGAGGATTGACAAGAAGATAGCCAATGTTGTCGTATTTGGTATGGGTTACATCGGGTTACCTACCGCACTCTTCTACGCAGAGAAGGGTCTCAATGTCACGGGTCTCGACACGAATGCTGATCTTGTATCTGACCTCAAGAATGGAATCACCCACATGGAGGAAGAGGGTCTCGATAGTCTAGCGTCACAAAACCTTCCAAGAATCCGACTCATCACATCTTATGAAGAAATAGAAAAGGCTGATGTTTGCGTTCTCTGTCTACCAAGCCCAATAGACAAGGAGAAGAAACCGGTCCTCCGATTCCTGGAGAACTCGATAGCGGAGCTCGGACGGCGGCTAAAGAAAGGATGCCTTGTCTTGATTGAAAGCACCGTTCCAGTTGGTACTACTGAGCGCCTTGCGACTCTATTCGCAGAAGAGAGTAGGTTGAAACTTGGCAACGACTTCTGGTTTGCGCACTGTCCGGAACGCGTCCTTCCAGGCAAGGTTGTAGCCGAACTCGAAACAAATCACCGTCTAGCAGGAGGAGTAACAAGTCAATCCACTAAGCTGGCAACCGCATTCCTTTCTTCGGTGTTTAATGCAGAACTGGTTCATCCAACATCCGCTAGGGTTTCAGAAGCCGCAAAACTCGCAGAAAATTCCTACAGAGATGTCAATGTTGCCTTTGCCAACGAGCTGGCCAGAATCTGTGCGGAGCTTGGCATCGATGTGACCGAGGTCATTCAACTGGCGAATCTCCATCCGCGTGTTGACATCCTCAGACCCGGAATTGGTGTGGGTGGTTACTGTTTACCCAAGGACGGATGGCTTCTAGTTCAGTCAATCAAAGATGGAACTTTTGTTCCTCGGCTAATCACTGCCGCCAGAAGTGTCAATGATGAAATGCCGGCCTATGTCTTCTCAAGAGTGCAGGAGTTAGATCTTGAAGCACTCTCACTCAAACCGATTGTCGGCCTCCTCGGATTAAGCTTCAAACCTAACGTTTCTGACACAAGGAATAGTCCTTCTGTTCAGCTTGTGCACATATTGCTGGCCGCCGGAATGGAAGTCATCGTATTCGACCCGTATGTTGAAAGAGACTATGGAGCAAAGAGAGCAGAGAGCTTGGATGAGCTGCTTGATGCATGCGAAGTAGTCATTCTTGGTGTGGGACACGACATGCTCGTGAGGGACTTGGTCGAGAAGGATCTAAGTCAGAAGGTGTTCATTGACCCCAACAATTCCATGCCAGACCTCAAGAATCGTGTGAAGAAGTACATTGGTCTGAGCATCTGAAACCGATTACTCGTCATCTCGCTTTGGAAACTCACCAGTAGACATTACCTTGTTCAAGAACCAGAAACCTAGGAGATTAGGTACAACAAGTATCAGCATGAGCGGAAGAGATGACCAAGTAATAACGCTATACTCGGTTGTATACATTATGTCAATGTAGAGCTCCATCTTGAGAGGTCTGATCTGCTGTGCAATAAGATGCAATCTAGTTAGCTCGACCACAGCCATTTCTGACACCAGATTACTGAATGCAGATCTCCAGAATACAAATGTGAGATTCGTTGGTGACCAACTAGGGGAGTTTAGTGTTCCGTTGATTGTATGTCCGGTGGCGTTGATGCTTTCAAAGAATAGACCAAAATCTGCATATCGCCCGAAGGTTGGATCCCAACTTGCCGAAACTAGGTCAACAAACTCAGTCTGCGAAGTTATTGGAATGCTGACATTCCTACTCCATCTGACTGTCACCTTGGATAACGCAGACTCATTTGTCACCTGACTTGCATCAATCGAAAACGACCCTATTCCCTGTACAGATTCAACATTGGCCTCAATCTCATGAATAGGAATGCCACTATCTCCGAATTCAACATGAGTGGTCCAGTTACCAACACCAACGAAATTGTCTCGCCAGGTCTTTTCCTCGCTATAACCGAGATTCACAAAGTTGTCATGGGTATAGCTTGGGTAGATAAGAAGCATGCATACCAGAACTGTGAACAAGACTCGTCTATCCTTGATCAAGAGCAGAGCTGGTATCGCCCACAACAAGTACCACCCGTAGAACACATTTCGGGAGATTGTAAGTAAAAGCATGAGAGCAACAGAAGCCAGAAGCATCTTCTGCACAGATGAAACAGAACGACCTTGGTCACGTTTCAGTCGGCTCCAAGCTGTGTACAGCAGTACCCCCGCAACAATGATCGTGGATATGCCACGGATGAGGGCAATGTCAGCTGGATAGCGCCAATAGACAGTCAACGCTACAAATGTGAAGGGGTATGCTGCAGCAATAAGGGCCAATATGATAATGAGTATGGCCAGAGAGAGCGTTACCACATCATAAGTGAAGGGTCTGGTGGAAGGAGCTTTTCCGGACCGCCGCATAACAAGAACCCCAACAAGAAGAAGGGACGCGACACCAACCAGGGCTATGGTGAAGGCATGAAACGGACTCAATCTGAAGAGGAAGCCAAACACACTATCGAAAAATCCACCAGAGGCTGACTCACTTGTGGGAAATCCCGGAAGGATAAAGTCACCTCGCAGCCAGACAGGGAATGAAAAAGGTATGAAGGTCAGAATACCTGCAGCGATGGTAACGAGGGCGAACTCGGTCTTCTTTCGAACACCAAGGATAAGGAATACAAGAACAGGAAGGAGGAAACCTGCGTATATCTTAGTGGCTGTAGCGAGACCAATGAATACACCCCCTGACTTGTGTCTCCCAATAATCAGGAACCAGATTGCAAGGAGCAGGAAGAGATTCGCAATTGATTCGAAATGACCATTTAGACCAGACTCGATGATTGCGATTGGAAAGAGTGCATATACAAGTGGAAGAATTTGGAATTCGCGTCTAGCACCCCGAGATTTGAGAATATGCCAGAGTACGAACACAATCGCAACATCAAACACCAGAGCAAGAATTCGAAAACTATCAACCATTGGAGCGACTAGTGATATGAGCCAGATGAAGTATCCAAAGACTGGAGGGTACGGGAAGTAGAAGTCAGCATAGGGCATATCACCCCTCAACAAGAACTTGCCAAAATCAAGGTACCAGAGAGTGTCCAGTGAAATCATCACACTTGAGCCGATGAGCAATACCCTTGAAATTACAGTGAATGCGATTGATATGAGAAGGAAGTGCATAGAATCAAGTTTTACCGAACCAAATGCAGAATGCTTCCTCACAAGAAGTAGCAGAGCCCCTAGAAGGAAGATGTAACTGGCAATCCATAAGAAAACCACAATGAAGAAAGGATACATCTCATTGCCAACAAATCGTAGAACCAAGGGGGGAACAAGATTCAGCAGTATGAGAGAAACAACCAGAAAGAGCGCGGTAGAGCTACTGATGTTGTTGAGGACATCTGGCAGGTTGAACCGTTTTTTTGCGGACTCATCCGATTCTTCCAAATTGCCCACCCATGTGATTCTGGTAGGCGTTCCTGTTTCATCCGCCTTAATAGGTTCCCGATTGGCGAGAACCCGCACCAGAACCTCATGGTTTCAATTGCTATACCGCTTGAAGAACAACCTGAGGACAAGTGTGAGAAAGAGCATCATTGTGATCTCGTCGAGTTTGCTCTTGCCCCTCACTCGGTCCTGGAAAATGATTGGGACCTCTGTCACCCGAAGTGATCTATTGCGTGCCAGCATCTCAAGGAGAAACTTGTAGTCCGCAACCTCAATGCCCTTGGCCAGAAGCTCGCCGGACCTGCATGCGACAAAGCCGCTCATTGGGTCATGTACGGACACCTGCAAAAGAACTCGTGCCATAATCGTTGCACCCTTGCTCATTGCAATTCGACTTCCAGGCCAGCCTACAATTCTCCCTCCCTTTACGTAGCGAGAGCCGACTACTACATCAAACCCTTCTTTGAGCTTCTGGAACATGTCAGGTAGGTTCTTTGGATTATGAGAAAGGTCTGCATCCATGACGACCACAGGTCCAGGTCTTGCTTCCATTGCACCTCTGCGCACAGCACTACCCAGACCTCTAACATCAGTACGCACAATGAGCCGCATATTCTTGAACTCGTCAATCAGACCGCGTATGATCTCATGCGTTCGGTCTGTACTGTTGTCATCCACGATGATAATTGAAACGTCTTCGACGCCCATCGACTCGAAAATCGAGCGAATGAGTGGCTCGATGTTCTCCTCCTCGTTAAGAGTGGGCACAATGACGGTCTTCATCGCGAATCAACCTCTGTGTCCTTGAATTGGGTGGCTTTTGGCTATACAGCATCCGTGTTAAGAATTTGGTCATTGTCTGATTAGTGAACTCCTCAATCTACCAGACTCGCTCTCCAGCCATCGCATAGAGATGCCCCTCAACAGCTTCTGGTTCAAGATCAAGTCAGTGCCTAGCCCCAACTTTCCCTATGCAACGATACTCGAATCCCTTGGCAAGTACAGCATCTTGATCGAACACATTCCGTCCATCTACAATGCAGGAGGTTCGCATGACTTCCCCGAGTTTATCAAGATCCAGATTGAAGTACTCCGCATGTTTTGTGACTAGAACCAGGCAATCAGACCCTTTGGCAGCTTCCATAATATCTCGTTCAATTGTACTTGGAGCCAGCTCCCAATCTCTAACATAGGGATCATGCAGCTTGACTTCCGTGCCCTTTGATTGAAGAAGAAGGACCAGCGGCCCTGCGGGGGTATTTCTTGTGTCATCAGAGTTCTCCAGATATGCCACACCTAGAACAGTGACAACTGCATCTCGAAGACGTAATCCCTTGGCCTGGAGAGCATTCTCAACAAGATAGGCCATATGCACTGGCATGTGGTTGTTGATTCTTCGAGATAGGGAGATTATTTCCGGTTCGACCTTCCAAGTGCCATACTCATAAAGCCCGTGCCTTAGCAGCCATGGGTCCTTGGGTAGCAATGACCTCCGACTCCAGCACCAGGCATATGCATCATTCTGCTTGGTAGTTCATTGACCAATTCAATCAATTCATAGACATTGACCCCGAGACTCTCGCAAACGAGGGCCATCTCATTCGCAAATGCGATATTGACATCGCGAAATGCATTCTCAACCGTCTTGGACAGCTCCGCAGTCAAATCATCGGTTGTTCGTATTGGCGCTTTCACAATCTTTGAGTATATCTTAAGAGCCCTCTCGGCGCTCTGAGGAGTGATCCCACCAATGATTCGGGGAAGGTTTACGATATTATGAATCAGTTTGCCGGGCATGACCCTCTCATATGAAAAGACAAGATCAAAGCCTTCACCACACTTCATTCCTGATTCCTTCTCGATTATTACCTGCACGATATTTCGGGTTGTGCCAGGAGCCACTGTGGACTCCACAACCACCAATGCTCCCTTCCTTATCCTTTGACCTATATTGCTGCTGACTTCACGTAGAGAGAGATACTGAGGAACATTCTGAGAGTCAGTGGGTGTCTGAACATCAATGAGGATTACATCAGCATCTGAGATGATGTTCACGTCATCGGTCACTCGGAACGAACCTTTGGCAACAACTCGCGCAATGAGTTCGTCAAGGCCCGGCTCAATACCCTCGAACGGCGACTTTCCGCTGTTCAACATATCAATCTTCCAGCCGGACCGCTCCGACCTTCTCTGCAGGCCAGTGACATCAAAATCATCTACATCCGCAAGTAGCGCTGCTGCAGGGATACCAACATAGTCCATTCCAATAACAACAATCTTCGTAGTCATCCGAGTTCACTCTCAAGTCAGCAGAGTTAATCAGAGCAAGGACGCGAATTCCACTGTTGAAAAAGGTTGCTCCTTGCAAATCATGTAAGGAACATGACGTACTGGTCTACATGGGCTCGCAGTCAAAACAAATTTGTGAGGTATTTCAAGACGGTTCTGATGTAAAGGTATTCAGGTCAAAGGACCTTCGGAAGAAGATGAAAGTATGACTATTATTCATGGACATTGAAACGCCATTCCTGAGGTAGAACAACGCTCACTTTGTGACTCTTTGTACGCCCTAATAAGTTCTTACTTGTTGCTGTTCGAAGTCATGCGCGGTTCCCTAATCAGCAATTCTCTTTGTTGTTCCTTCTATCCCGTCAGACTTAGACGGTCACAACAAACACTAGTCAATTGAAGTATCAATGCCTATCGTTGATATGAGCGGTCATACTCTACAACATGATGTTGGCAAACACGACAAGAATATAACACAGAGGGCCAAGAGGAAGGGTGCACTAGCTGAAACATCATCAATGGTTGGAATTGTGCAATAAAGCACTCTGGTCTAAGTCGGCCTTGATATAGTCACTCACCCCCAACCAACTGATTGACGCCTTCCCAGTCCCAACGGACGAAAGGAGCAATAGCTGGCACACAGCGAATGCAGCTCGACCTCAAGACTCACTCTGGAGTTCAGTCATGACAACACTCCGGAAAAAACAGGTGGTCACAGATGTCTGGAGAAGAATCATTTGATACTCTTGGTTCCCTAAGCCATGAAACGTTATGCGAGATAGTTGAGGCACTAATGGAAACTGAACGGGATGAACTGGCGACGAAGTTTCTTCGTCATATGGTCGACAGAGACCCATCCGACGCTCCCGCCTGGTGTCGTCTTGGATACTTGAGTCAGTCAAAAGGGGATGTTTCGGAGGCTGAAGCTGCATACCGGCAGGCAGCCGATGCTGACAAGGACAGCATAGATGGGTGGGTCGGTCTCTGTCTGCTTCGTTTGGAAAACGAAGATAAACGGGGTGCCAAACGAATCTATGACAGGCGACTTCGTGGTAGCAAGGCTTTCGAGCGGAGGTGGCATGCTGCAGGAATGTCCTATGATGACATCAATAACAGCACGGAGGTTGAATTCGCCTTGTTTTGCGCTGTCGCTTTCAAGCCTCGGAATATCGATGTGCTTCTTCGCTTTGCGAACATTACTCTCTGGGTCCATAGAGGATTCGCTGAGGCACAGTCGATCTACCAACAAGTGATATCGACAGACCCAGAATCGTTCTATGCATGGCTTGGCCTTGGAACTGCACACATGGCGGCATACGATTTTGAGATGGCAAGGGCCGCATTTGAGAGGGCGACAGAGATTGCGCCATCTGACCCCAGACCGTGGCACCAGCTTGGAATGGTATTGGAGGATCTCGACGAACACGATGCTGCAGAGAGGTCTTATCGGACGGCGCTTGACCTCTCTCCTAATGACCCTGATATCATGATACACTTGGCCAACACTCTAGAACTCTCAGGCCGCACTGAGGAGGCTGATGAACTGCGTCACATGAGTTTCTTGCAGGTACTTCGCGACGGGCACAAGTAGGTCAACTTAGTTTCATTTTGTTCCTTGGTGACTAGGAAGTATCATCACCTACATTTCCCACCTTCAGACCATCAGGGTATCGCGATTCGTATGTCATACATCCACACTCATCTTTCTAATCATCATTGAAGCGGCCTCAACACATGGCCCCCCTTCTTGAAGTAGACCCACAATGAGTTGTGGCGGTGATACTATAATCAACCGTTTATTTTTAGTTGGACAATCTTGGACACCGAAGCGCTGTCCCCCCAGAGAACGGCACTGGGTAGACTCCGTGAGGTCATTCTTGTGTCGAGTCAACCTCAGTCTTCTGTTTCTCTACCTGAGTATTTAAACTCCAATCAGAAAATGTCCAAGATTTCTGTAGCTGTTCCAGACCCTTGGCAAAGGTTCTCAGCCATATACGTCGTCGCTGTAAATCTGAGATCTATCGACTTGAGGAAGTCAACTACCCGTTCCCCGAAACCTAGACAATCCTAGACATCAATGGCCTTGACTGATGTTCGGTTCCTGCTTCGTCGAGGTCTGTTCACCAACAGCTTATAGCACATACACAGCTATTTTCAATTATTCATAAGCAATAGCTGTGTACTACTATAACATAGAGTGTTCAAGTAATAGTTGTATACTCAGACACTGAAATTAACCAGTGCAGGTTGCGCAAGTTCAAGTGGACAAGCGAGGCGATGAAGCTCAGCAATTCTCCAGAGCAGCTCTTGCCGTTTCAATCCCTTTCAAGTCATTGACAGGAATCCAGTTCTTGGATGGAATGTTAATTGCGAAAAGGAGATCATCTTTCGCCAACACGGGACACACGACATTCTCGAACGACGACTCGACTTCGAGAGAAACCAGCCTCCTGAAGAAGTCGTAGACCTCGGGATCGAATACTGTGATTCCTGTATGTGCGGGGACTGCGATTGGGGGATACTTCGTGATGTCAAGAACTCGGCCCTTGTTGATGACCATGCCTGAATACTGGAAGGGGGTCTCCGGGACCACTACGAATGTGGCGATGCAGCCATTCTTTTTGGCCTTGATCTGACCTTCTAGAAACACCTCGCCGTAGGGTCGTTTCATTCCAACAACCAAGTCATCTGGATTATGAACTATTGCGATTAACGAGTCATCAAGTGTGCCATTGTTCAGCGCGTGAAGAATCGCCCCCGCATTCCCCACCTTCCTGCCATCAGGGTCTTGTGAGTATCGAATTTCAGCACCCCACCTAGACCCATCACCTAGATGCTCCTCAACCACCTCTGCCAAGAATCCGGTCAGAACAACGAACTTGTCAATGCCGCAAGCAGTGTAGTCCTGAATTGCCTTCTCTATCATGCTCGTATTGCCATCTACGGGAATCATGACCTTGTTTATTCTCTCACTGTGAGTCTCAGCTCGGATTCTGGTTCCCTTTCCACCAGCAGGCATCACAACTACTGTCTTGGCCTTGATTTCTTCAATCTCCTCCCGAGTGACTACTGTGGTTGTATCCTCAGTATTAATCCGAGAGCGCAGTTCAGCCATGATGGAATCAAGTGTATCGTTCATGCTCACTCAGACGAGGATGCGATTGATTCATTGAAAAGCCTTGCTGGTCGCCCAGTGCGTTCAAGCAGGAATGCAACTGCAATCGCAATCAGAAGTGCAGCAATACCTAGAAGCGGGAAGTATGCGAAATCCGACCAGACGATGTTGAATGAAAATGGAATCTTCAGTGGATATAGCAGGTATAGACCAATCTCTTCCCAAGGATACATTGTCATGTCCAAGACAAGGTGCAGAATGCATCCAGCAAGAACCAGCTTGAAACGAGAGACGTGCTCGATTCGGGATGAATTAAAGCATGACGCAGCAAAGAACGCCAGAACAATTGCACCTAGGATGGAGTGAGTTGCGAGCTTCAGGTCCAACCAATAGAGATCCGTGTTCATCAGAATCCATGTCAGTGGACGCTCAATGTCAATCAGAATTGACCCGAGCATGATCAGTACGCTCTTCTCAGTGAGCCTCACGCCATAGAGTACGAATGCAAGAGACATGCCGAACAGAAGGTGTGTGAGGACATCAGGCGTCGGAATCCCTCCTCGGCAGAAACACAAGTCTACGGACATCCAGTCTATAGACGTAGAAAAGGAACATCACAAAGAGAATGATGCCAGGAATAGAACGAATGGGGGAACTTGTTGTGTCCAGAATGTAAGCATCAACAACCTCAATGTACCCGAGCGATTCAACTCGGGACACTCCTCTGAGTAACAATCTGTCCCCTTGGTCTACGGAGTCCAAGTCAGTGGGATAGAGCAAGGGAATGTCTTCCACGGTATTCACAAGTACATGTTCCGTGTCATAGTCCTGAGTCGAATTCACCCACACGCTCAAAGACACCTGCATCCCCTCGTAGTGCGCCGGATTCTCTCTGATGCGGTTGGGATTGATCTGAGTATACTGAGTGAGTTGAAAGGGATCCGGAGTGATAGTTTCTGTGACCACGACGACAAGTAATAGGCAAAGGAGAGCGGCCAGTCCTTTCAGGAGTTCAGGACGGACTCGAGCCATTCCCTTCTAACACTCTCCAGTGAAACCCAGAATAGTACTCTACTCGGTTCGCTCCATCTCTGCAGTCATTTTGGCCATCTCGTCGAAGAGTGCGAGGGTCTTCTTCGCCTCTTCGTGATCCAACCGTTCGATGGCATAGCCAGTATGAACGATGACATACTCGCCAACTTGGAGTCCGGGCAACATGGTGACGCAGACCCGCTTCCGCACTCCCCCGAAGTCTACTTCCGCGTATTCACCATCGATACTCTCTACCTTGGCGGGGACTGCTAGACACATCGTTCGAACCTACGATGGCTTTGAGTGTGAACCTTTGAATGTTGCGACATGGCCATGTTCCTAACTGACAGGCTTCCAGCAAATACCGAGGTCGTCCGCCTTCTCAAAAGCCAACCCGGATTCTTATATCTCCTTGAGTCACTAGGTGACTGGGTGTTCTGAGTGTCCACAGTAAGGTTCGGCCTACACGATGACTTGGAGGAGCTTCAAGCCAGATTGTACCTTGACACACGAAAACGACTGAGTAAGAGAGAGATTTTGGAGCTGGTCTTTAGAATTGGATTGGAGCACTACGATTTGATTGTTGAGGAGATCAAATCCACAGAGCAACCACTTGACGACGACACAATCAAGAGAGTTCTATCAATGGCTGAGGACCTAGGGCCAGGAAGTGAAGACCTCTCGTCCAGAGTCGATGAAGTAGTCTATGGTGGCGGACCTGGTTGACTGTGCTCGTTGACAGCAATATCATTATCGCATTACTCAACACTCGCGACAAGAATCACTCCAAGGCGAGGGTCATACTGCAGGAACTAAGGGAACCAGAATACGGGATGAGAATTGCTACTGACTACGTCTTGGACGAAGTGCTAACCACACTCTGGATGCACACTCATCGCAAAGATATCGTTGTCAAGGCGTACGATTTGATTCGTCACACCCCCGAGTTCATCAGACTCGAACACACAACTCCGGCAGTCCTAGATCTTGCATGGGAGAAATGGGAACAGTTGGCGAAATGGCCTGAGAAGCCTCATAGCTTTACTGATTGCTGCATTCTTTCCTTCATTGATAAGAATGACGTGGAATACTTGGCTACATTTGATTCAGACTTCCAGGCTCTGGTGACTCTGGTGTAGGAATAAAGCGATTTCAGAGCTGTAAGGGACTGTAGGTGAAATTCTCAGGGTGTCTGCGGAATCATCAGCTAACAGCAGCGAGAGGAATTCCTCGTTTACGTCATCAGTGCGACACATATATATGCATCTCCGTTCATATCAACCGACATTCATATGAGGTCTGGCATTGGAGCAAATTGAGGCCGCTATCAGTTCAAAATCTGAGAGTTGTAGTTGCGCGAATGCATCTGAGCATATAGCAAGACTAAGGGAAATGGCAAGACTTGAAGACACAGAGAATGTTGAACAGATACTGAAACTTGTGTCGGATGTTAAGAGGTTCCGTCTTGTGATGCTCCTACTGAACGCTAGCCCCTTATGCGTTTGTGAGATCTCGACAGCACTTCAGATTGAGCAGACTCTCACATCACATCATCTGAGCATCTTAAGGACCAGCGGAATTGTCAGTGCCAAACGGCGAGGAAGATGGGTGCATTATGAGATTGCTGACAAAGAACGGGTTGAAGCAGTAGTCACAGCTGTTAAAGAACTCAGTACTCTTGTATCTAAGAATAAGGAGAGATGATAGTCTTGGAGTACGCAGTTTCGTTTGAGTGTGTGTCCAAACTGTTTCTTGGTTCAAGAGAGGTTATGGCAGTAGACAATGTATCGTTCGATGTTGAGTACGGATCAATAGTAGGTCTTCTTGGTGCTAATGGTGCTGGTAAAACTACGCTGATTCGTATGATGACCACACTTCTCAGCCCAAGTTCAGGACAGATACGCGTAGCAGGATATGATGCATCGAAAGATTCTGACATAATCAGGGAGCACATTGGTTATGCTGGCCAAGATACAGAACGTTCGTTATATTATAGATTAAGCCCAAGAGAGAATGCCAAGTACTTTGGATGGCTTAGGGGTCTCCACGCCGAAACAGCTATAGAGAGGCTTGATAATCTCGCATCTCAGGTCGGGATGGATGATAGACTTGACCAACATTTCATCACACTTTCAGGAGGAGAGAAGCAAGTCTTCGTCGTGCTGAGAGCACTTCTGCATCGTCCAGAGATAGCGTTTCTAGATGAACCAAGTAAGAGTCTAGACGTCCTCACTGCAAGAAGGATCAGAAAAGTCCTCAAAGAGTACGTCCGCGAGTACAATGCGACAATGATTATCACATCACACAACCTCAAGGAGCTTGAAGACACATGTGACAAGCTGATCTTTATCAATCGTGGAAGGAAGGTCTTTGAGGGAACCCCACAGGAACTCAAACAAATAGCAATGAAGAGGGAGAGCATTGTAGTTCGAGGTGGGCCATTTGATGACACTGTTGTGCGTGAACTATCACTAGTTGGCGAAACTATTCTGATTAACAGGGGGGCAGAAATCAGAATTACGGTGGAAAGTCCATATGAAGGGATCAGACGAGTTGTGGATATTCTTGAAGCACACAATGTCCGCGCCTTCGTTGCCATTGCGGAACCATCACTGGAAGATGCCTTTGCTGAAATAGCCGGTAGATCAGGTGATGCCTAATGCAGGTTTCGGGATTCAGAGTAGCATATGCTGTGGCTTGGCGGAGAATACGGCATATGACAAAGTATCGACTGAACTTCGTAGGTAGTATAGTCTCACAAGTCCTTTCTCTTCTGTTTTATCTCATCTTCCTCGCGGTCATTGATGTGTCTATTGTGAATGAAGCAGTGGGTACGACGAATATTGCGGCGTTTATGTTCCTTGGAATAGCCTTTGTACCATTCATCAATGTCGGATTGTGGGAGTCATCCATTACCCTTGCGAGCGATATGGAACTTGGTAAACTGGAGTATTCATTCACCTGCCCGATTCCTAGGTACTGGTTTATTGTAGGGAATGCCCTGGGGGTGGCAGCGACAAACACCATCTTCTTCATACCGATGTTTGCCTTTGCTCTGGCTTTTGTCGGTCTAGGGTTCTCTGGTTTCGGATTGCTGCTTGGACTTCTGGCTATTGTGTTGTCCATATTTGTCTTGGTTCAGATTGGAGCAATCTTCAGCTCACTTGTGCTGAAGTATCGAAAGGTGTCTTCCCTATTCGGAGTACTGTCCGTCACGTTCCAGTTCTTAGGAGGCACTTATGTGCCTGTACAGACATTTCCACCGTTCCTAATGGTCATCGCTCTTGGACTACCAAACGTGTTCGGTATAGACCTTCTGAGGGTTCACGTGATGGGAACCACTCCAATCCTCCTGGAGTTCATCAGTCCGATATCATATGCTCTGGCTTTGGAGTGGATAATTCTGGTCATAGAGCTCATCGTATTCTTCTTCTTAGCAAGGATTGCGATAAGGTACGGTGAGAGAGCAGGAATGGAAACAGGCTTCTATTATCTATAGCTTATTCAGGAGTTTGCATGATTGACTTACTGAACCTGCTCAGTCTCAGAGCCATAGACCAAAGGCGCGAGCAGATTAACAGTTTCTCTAGCAGCATCTAGAGAAGGGAATTGCCGAAGGAGTAATCGTCCAGATGGGTAGATGTTGACAATGCGGCCATCTTTCCCTTCAAGAAGCAGAATTGCGGGAAGGCTGACTCGTAAGCTCATCCCAGTACGCTTAGCGGCCGCATCTCTGATTGATAACAAGTCCAATTTCATAGGTGATGTTGCTTTTGCCTCAAATGCTGTCTTATCAGAGCAAATCTTTAGCACATACGAATCATACATTCTCTCCATCTTCCTTAAGAATTAGTATTTCAGCGTCGGAAACTGCATCCTTTACCCAATCTGTTCCCATTTTCTCTTCAGCAATAGGTATCTCATCAAGTTGAGCATATACTGTTGGATATTTTGGTGGAAGAGAGCAACATGAGCCTGCCTCCTCTGCGAATTTGTAGGTGCCAATCTCTCTAGCCTTTTCAAAAATCTCATCTTTGTCATCACCAATGCAAGGTCTGATGATTGGAATCTTGCAGATGGCACTTGTTTCGGCAAGTAGATTCCTAGTTGTTTGAGAAGCTTGTTCTCCAATTATTTCACCAGTAATAATAGCGTCTGCATTCTCACGGAGAGCAACCTCTTGAGCAAGACGATACATATTCCTACGACAGAAGATACAAGTCATTCTACGCGGTGCGTGAGTTAATATTTCTATTAAATCCCCCCCATGTGGTACAATGTACATCTTGACATCTGCACCATGTATGTACTCTGACAAGAGACGCGCCTGTCTTACCGCAATATCTCTGTTAGAGTCATCTGAGAAAGGTGAGTTATCAAAATGGACAAAGATTGGCACGCACCCCCTT
>JAUVHR010000194.1 GCA_030593165.1 Candidatus Thorarchaeota archaeon | reverse complement strand
ATGATCTCCATATTATCATGGCGACTGCCGAGTTCTTGGCTTTGGAGTCTTCTCTCGATGCGACCCATCGTGAACACTTGGAAGCGATTCAGGCTTCATCGCAACGAATGTTTAGGCTTCTTACAGTGATGGGACGGCCCAGCAAAGCTGACAGAAGAGACATCATTGGGATTCTTCGCATCGCTAGTACACAGGCAGAACGAACTCATCAAGGACTGAGAATAGAGATTCGTATTAGAGGTGTGGGGCCTGACCTGAAGGCATCTGGCGGAAGGTTGATGATGGCAGTATTCGACAACCTCTTCCGAAACGCAGCGGAGTACTCCGGACCTACACCTGAGATCATTGTGGAAATCGAACCGGTGGAGGCTGGTGTTAGGATTGACATATCCGATAACGGTCCCGGGATTCCTGAGGCTATCCGGGCGGAGCTGTTCCAGAGAGGCGTTTCGACTACTGGCGGTGGATATGGTCTGTATCTTACCAAGAAGCTCGTGGAAACCTATGGTGGTTCAATTGAACTGCTAGAGGAATCCGCTGGGAAAGGCGCCGCATTCCGTATTATCCTTCCCCTAGTTTGATCAACTTGAATGAATAGCGTTTCACTGGGTGATGCGCCTGTTCCACAAGCTTAATATCTGTCAGAGAAGGTCTAACGGTTGTGCATTGTCTGCGCACAGACGAGAGAGGTGAGCACATGCTTGGCGACGATGAATTGGCTGAAATTCGAAGACGAAGGATGGAACTCATGATGAAGAGGGCTAAAGAAGCACAGCAACCAAAGCCCTAAGTACTTGAGCCCACAGCCAATGGAACAGTCACTATTCTAACTGAGGCCAACTTCTGGCAGGCAATCCAGCAGACAAAGACGGCGCTTGTTGACTTCTTTGGCGAGTGGTGTGGCCCGTGCAAAACTCTTGCTCCCATACTCGCTGAGCTAGCAAGTGAATACAAGAGCCGAGTCTACTTCGCCAAGGTCGACATCGACCGCAACCGACGACTCGCAGGTCAGTTCGGCGTACAGTCTGTACCGAACGTCTTTGCCTTCAAGAATAGACGCGTTGTTAACAACCTTGCTGGGGTTCGTTCGTGGAATGAATACGATGCTTGGATCCGTCGCCTATTGGCATGAGCCAATACTCACTGCCTCAGGACTCTCCAATTTCGAGTTCCCCCAGATATCTGCCGCAAGAGCAATAAAGAAGGCTCCTCGCCACCTCAGTCTGTTCAGCTAGGTCCGTGATTGTCAATGGACCCTCCTGATGGTCCTGAGTTGTTTGTGTATTCCACCAGTCTTCTGAGCGAAGAACTCGGAGAAGCGAGTGAAGGTCTTCTGGTCGTCTGGGTTGCTCATTTCAACTTGAGAAACGAGTCGAATTCCGAGCAAATCCCCCCAGATGTGTGAAAACAGTACTCAATCGTGGTTCAGGTGAACTTATGACCGAGATTCACATGTTCGCCTGGTGCAGGAGGTATTCGTACACACTCTGCCAGATTGTGCTATCCTCGGTGGCTTTGTTCTCGAAGTTGTTCTCGTTGATGAACTGCCGCAACGCCTCAGCTGCTCGTTGGGGAAATGAGTCCTCTGTTACAGATTCAAGGAAACCCAAAGCTTTGAGTCCTTTCTGTATCTTGATCGCAGTCGTGCCTTCAATCTTGAGCAATCGACTGGGGTCTTCCCTGCTTAGAAGAGTCATATCGTAGACATCGAAGATTCGCTCTAGTTCTACAATAGGGCTAGGATGGTCGTCAACTCTTACGTCAACATAGCGATCAATCTCGCCACCATAACCACCACCCTTCCTGACAACAAGAATGGCCGCAGACTGCATTCCTCGTCTGTCGCCTCCTTGAGATTGACCAGCCTTGAGTGTGGCAAACAATCGGTCAATGATGTCCCCATCAGTGCTCTCGTAAGCGCCGGCCATCGCAGTTACTACCGACTCGCCAGCGAGGATGTTTCCCTGACAGCAGAATCCATTTCCAATGACATGTCCGGCCCAATCCATGCACTCATTGCCAGTGAACGAGACCGCCTCACCCTTTGCATCGACGAGTCCGACCTGTCGATGTTTTACCATCTCCTCATCGTCCTCCTTTTGGAGTGTCTTCAGGGTCTCTGTTGCTGACTTGCCTTCAGCCATCAACTCTAGACCTCGCGGCCCGTAGACTGGGTTGGCCCATGCTTGAGTTGCGACTGCGCCAACCTCGGCTTTGGCCCATTGTACAATCGAGCCTACGCAAGGGAACTTGGACTGAACAATCACTCCAAGGTCTCCGTTGTCTGGGTCTCGAGCTACGCATGAAAAGGTGGATGGATATGGAGTTCGAACCTGCACTACAATCAACCCTTCAAAGGTTTGGAACAACGGACTGTGAAACCCCCGTATATCAGGTTCGGTTCCCTTACCAAGATGTGTCAATGGTGACACAATACCATTCATGTGGGAGTGTGTCAAAGGTATTGCATGCCCTAAATATCTGAGAGGGGACAGAAGATGCCTGACAGTGCCGCGAAGAGTCTTCATCTGGCGAGTGCGTTCTCAAGGATATCAAGCTCAAAGCAGCTCACGGCATTTGCTGCCATTGCGATTATTGTGGGGAGTGCAACTGTAGGGGCATTGGTCGGTCTGCAGCTTGTACACAGTCCTGGAGATGACGGTACTGTGACAGAGCCACTTCCATGGTCTTATCCGAAAGCACAATTCCCTAACATCTCCATTCGAGAATTCGCAGACTATACTCAATACCAGACGTCATATGCTCTGAATGCCCCTCAGTATTCGCTTGAACCAGGTTTGGCAAACGTTCTCAACCTGGGATCTGTCAATGGTCTACCTGAATGGTCCACTGACGTAGCTAACACTATTCAGGAGAACTACTTCGCTGCAGTACCTGGCGGAATCTACGACTCTGAAGGTCTGAACGAATCCTATACACAGTTCTCAGAGATTTATGATGATAATTACTGGGGCTGGATTCCATCGTTCGTTACTGCGGACTCAGTGCTTCACACCTTTCACATTATCTATGACCACGCTCTTCGGGTCATTGAGGTGAACAACTTCACCGAGTTTCTAACCTCGCTCGTCGATCACATGTTGGAGGAATCCTTGGAGCAACTCGACTTGCTTGATCAAGACTGGTGGCGAGACTGTGCCATTAGAAACATTGCCTACTTTGCTGTAGCAGCCAAGCTGCTGGATCCATCTTACTCAGTCCCAGAAATCGTACGGGATTGGGTGGACGAGTCTCTTAGCTTGATTGAATCTGAATCAGTATGGAATCGCCATTGGTTCATGGACCAACTATTGGACTTCACTTTTTTCACTACCCGCGGCCACTATACTCGAAGCGAGGAGTTGGAGAATTTCTTCAAGACGATGATCTGGTTTGGTTGTGTTTCGTTCAGACTTCACCCAGAGGACCAATGGAGGAGCGAAGCTGAGAATGAAGAAAAAGGATTGCGGGAGTCCGCCCAGTCCATCTTGATGTGCAAGGCGCTCCAAGGAGGGAGCTCTGTTATGGCCGCAGGTGAGGCATTCTCCTATTGGGAGGCAGTGTATCAACCGTCATCATTCCTCGTTGGAACTTCGGATGATCTAACTCCTCACGAGTATTGTGGAGTTCTGACTGCAGTCTATGGAGAAAACTGCTCCATTCCCAATCTACAGAGCAGCTCGCTTCTGGCAATCTTCATGAATATCGCTGATACCTTGAGAGACCCGCGAATCCTTGGCAATTGGATGCCTGACTATCAGGAAATGGAAAACGTCACAAAGGGGATGAGGTTCATGGGGCAACGATTCGTCCCGGACTCTTTCATATTCTGGAAGCTTGTTAATCCCAATGTTGTAAGCCGGCTAATGCCTACTGGCCTAGATATCATGTCTGTGTTTGGCTCTGACCGCGCTGCGGAGCTCCTTGTAAATGAGAGCGTATATTCTGGCTATGATGAGGGCATTGAATCTTTGAAGGGTTACTTTTCTAACCTCACGCTCAGCAACTGGACACAGAACATCTACTGGTCTTGGATTTACAGCTTCCTACCAATTCTTGAGAATCGTGAGGTTGGCTATCCTTCCTTCATGACAAGCGAGGCCTGGGCTGACAAACAGCTTATGACGGCACTTGGAACTTGGACTGAACTACGTCATGACACTGTCCTCTACACAAAGCAGTCTGTCACAGGATGGTGGTGTGGAGTACCTGATACAATGCCTGGTTATGTGGAACCTGTTCCAGAATTGTACTCTCGACTTGCATCGCTTTGTAGAATGCTGCTAGATGGTCTCACAGAGAGAAACCTATTGGATCATCAGCTCGAGTATAAGTTGCCAAAGTTGTGGTCGCTTTTATTGTCCTTGAAGTCAATAGCAGAGAAAGAGCTAAACAATGCTACTCTATCCCTTGATGATTATTCCCTTCTCAAGCACTACGGCTCATCACTAAGAAGTCTTGAGAGATTCGACTCTGATACAGATAGAGCTGCACTAATCGTAGATGTTCATACTGATCCCACTACTTATTCAGTGTTGGAAGAGGCTACTGGTGACCCAATGGTTATTTTCGTAGCAGTTCCAACAATGAACGGAACACCGTACATTGCAAGAGGTGCGATGTATTCATACTACGAGTTCACACAGCCGGTCAACGACAGGATGACTGACGAAGCATGGTGGGATGTTGTTGACGCTGAGAACGAGCCGCCGTTTCCTAATTGGGCGTATTCGTTCATCGTTGACGAGCCTCCGTCATCCTTGCATCTGAGCGAGTCTACTCACGGGATTGTTGTGAACGGAAGACAGAACACCGAGAGGGGCTGGTGTCTAGCTATCATGGTTTCAGTGGCTGTTCTCTCTCGAACCGAGCGAGCTATGGTTTTTCGAGTCACCGGACTTTGGCAGACCATCACATTCTACCAGATGCCCTCATTCTGAATGTCATGTGAGTTCTTCGGTCGCCTAGCACTACACAAAGAACGGAACTAGAACTGAGCATGCACTTCCTCCTAGGTTCTTCAAACATTCATCAATGTTACATAGATCTCCGTTTTAGGATTTCCAATGTTACCAGAACAGTGCCCCAAACGATGACCCATATAATGAAGGGGTAAGGTGAAAGAGGTTGGTCAATATTGTCATTGTAAACATAGAACCAATATATGACGTACGAAATGATGGTACCTACTATCAATACAATTCGTGTTTTCGTTAGGTTTCGTAATGGATTTCTCATTGAACCAATCCCACAATCACTATTGATTCTCCTTCAAATACTATTCCATCAACGAAATCGACCTTGTTTCTGTAATGAATGAGGAAACAAGTGAATCCTAAGTCATTTATGATATTTCAGGAGATGTTTTACAATCCTCTTAATAGCCTTCTTTCCTTCAGGAGTCCGATTTGCATAAAGTGGAAGAACATAAGGCATATCTTTCTAAACATCGAAGGGAATTATTCATTCTGCATTAATCGAACCAATCTTTTCAGGGCGGATTTCTACATCTGGCGGAACGTCGGGCATTACAGTGGCCATGTCTGCCACTCTTTTTCGAAAAGCATCAATATCTATTTCATTTACTTTAGTTTCAGTGCTTCTCGTCTTCCTCAGCTACCGTAGCACGAAACGCATTTGCAAACTAACCATTAAGCGAGATTCCCAATGCAAGTATGCGTTCGTTGGATTTCAATCTTCTCACATGATAGGTCTAGCTATTCGGAATCCTCCTCTCTGTTACAGCTCTACGTCTTCTCATCTTCGTGCGCATACCAGTCAGGGGACCTTCTATACAGCTCGTCATCCCTAATTCTTACTAGTGCTAGGGGCTTGTCGCCTTCGTAATATTCCGCAGACATGTATTTGCCGCAGTGCTTCGGGATAGTGGATCTATATCCACAAATGTCGCAGTATAGCTCCCGTTTCTCAGTATTGAACTGAAGTGGTCCTGAGTCACAGTGGTACGGGAAGTCAATCGTGTGGTCACAAACACCACATATGAACTTCGCACTGAATTCCTTCTCGGGGAACTCAATCAGGATGGAATCCCCCTCTCTCATCTCATCTCTCCGCATCTTCTCTGTCCTCGCTTTGATAGCTATTCTCAGCTCACCCATGAGAGTCATTGGTCGAGCGGGAATGGGTGCATCAGGGAGCGCAGCAGGTGCTTCGCTGACATAACCCCCAATACGCGTTGACATGAGCTTGCGAAGCCGATCGAGCTCTGCGAGAAGACCATCTCTCGTTGTACCATATTCTGTTCCCACGAAGAACTGTTCCGTTTCCTCAGAGCTGGCTTGCCGAATCCTAGGTATCTTCTTTTGAGAGAATTCCATGATGTTGGCGAGTTCTTTGGCTGTTTCAAAGTCAATGCCTATGTCAGTTACTTCATGTAAGTCAAACATAGAACTGCCTCTTTTCTTCAAGAAAGTTGTGAATTTCTTTAGGTTTTCCAGTATGG
>JAUVHR010000135.1 GCA_030593165.1 Candidatus Thorarchaeota archaeon | reverse complement strand
GTCTTTTCCAAGTCTATCGCTCCGATGAGGCCCTCTGAGGCTTGGAGGTGAAACCACTCAAGTCGTTCACTCCAGATTTTATCCGAGTAGGACGAGAATAGGCACACTCCACCTTTCTTAGTGACTCGAATAGATTCCATTAGAATCTGTTTCGGATCTTCATTGAACGCGGAGATGCCATTCTGAATGCAGGCAACCACATCGAAGGCATGGTCAGTGAAACCAAGCGTCACCGCGTTCATCTGAAGGAGTTCTGGGATATATGGACCAATCTCGTTGGCTAGTCGCAAACTGGCAAGAGAAACATCGATGCCAACAACCTCCTTCACATGACCGACCAGACCTTCCAAGAATCGTCCATAACCACAGCCAAGCTCAAGCACTCTATCATTGGGGTCAACATGTGTGAGGACATGCGTGATCTCTGCGTCGAGGTATTGCTTGATTCTCGCGGGCGCAATCTCATAGCACTTCATGAGCCGTTTCGCAGAGAGCTGGTCAGAGTAGTAGTGTTCCATCTCTCTTTCACCATTCTTTGAAGGGGAATTGTACAGATGAACACTATGTTTCTTGTCCGGTCTTGATTGCTAATTTCTCCTTCGTACGAAGATGACAACTACTGCAGCAACTCCCACTCCACCCACAATGGCCAATGCCAGTGCAGCATCTATCTCAATGGGTGAAGGTGCACGAGTGATCTCAGTAAGGAGGGTTGGGTAGTTATCCCTGCCCGCGGTTTCAACCTCATAGGGACCTTCTCCGTCATAGTCTGACCAAGCATTGCCTTGACTGACTCCGTCGTCCCACGAGTTGGAAGCGGCTCCGCAATCAGCATTCTGACCATTCCAGCCAATCTGGTTTCCGTAGAGTTGATTCCTGGCGCACGACCCACTCACCCTGATTCCTATAGCTGTATTGTTGTATATGAGATTGTCAGTGACCAGAGAATCTACAGTCGAATAAAGCGTTATACCATCCACATTATGATGAACATCATTCAAGTACAGAGTGCAGTTCTTACTACTTTCTAAGATGATCCCAGTTCCAGTGGGTGGGCCATACATTTCTGGGACGACATTGTGATGAAGATGGCTGTTTCTTACCTCACATAGAGTTGCGTTGTATAGGCGCACGCCGCAAGTCGAGTTTGTGACCTCCACGTTCTCAATCCTGCAATTTGTAGAATGCAAGAGCTCCAATCCCGTGGTAGTGTTGTGGAAACTGCCACCCATAACAAGAACATCCTCACAGACCGCGAGTGTCATTGAACCGAATGCTTCGCCATGAATAGTCGTGCTTTCAGCTTTGTAGAAGTAACCAAAGGGTTTCCCATTTACGGTGTTGTCCACAATCGTTTGTCGGAATCCAACTAGATATTGTAGCTCGAATACGAAATCACATCCAACAAGTTCATTGTCCTGGACCAGACAGTCCAGTGGCGGACCCTCTGGACCCGGAATATGAGTCTGGAAGTCCGAGAAGCCAATTCCCCAATCTCTAGTTTCAATGTAATTTTCAGTGACATTGCACCTTTTTGACATGTGGATAGTAACTCCGAAACTGCCACTGCTTATTGTGTTTTGATGAACTAGGCAGTCCTCCGAGTTGTACAGGACAACGGCTGACCCGTATGACACATTCCCGGATATGGCATTATTCTCAAACGTGCATCTGTTACTTGTTTCGAAGTAGGCACCATCCCTGCAATCCACGAAGACATTCCCAGTGAATGTTGAGTCCTCCGATGTAATGACATAGAAACCAGACCCACTATCGTGCGCGACATTGTCAATCACATTGAGGTCAAGAGTGTTCCAGAAGTAGTATCCCCACATGAAGTTGCTCACGTTGTTTCGAACAACTGTCATCCCTCCAGAATCACGGATAGAAATGCCCGACCATGCCTTAAACCCAAGGTCATCCTGGGCTTTTCCCATAACCGTGTTGTTCTCAAGTCGGCAATCCGGGTCACCGCCCCATATGCTGATGCCTTCATTGTCAATATCGTATAGGACATTGGACGCGACTGTCACATTATGAGTGAGAAAAAGAGAGATACCACTCGACCCTGTTCCTCCTAAAACTGTATTATATGCAATGACAGTATCGTTGATCAGACCACCGAATATTGCACCCCCCAACGCCATGTTGTTAAACACATTATGCGTAATCATCAAGTCGGTGGAGTTTACGATATACAAACCACTCGACCCACCATTGAACACATTGTTGTACACAGTGGCATGACTTGAATTCAATACCGCAGAGCCACTGACCCCTGTGTAATTTGTATCCCACAAGAAACAATTCTGGATAATGAAGTGAGCCGTAGTGTTGAACACCCATATTCCCTGTTCCTCGCTTGTGATGTTCAAGCCCTCAATCAAGTATGGTTCTCCAGCCGTTCCACTTCCAGGCCAGCCTTGGTCGATGAAGTCCTGATTGCAGGTTATATTGAACGGAGCATGAGGTGTGTACGCGACTATCGTTTTCACCTCAGGTGCGCCAATATCAACAGGACTTGCTGATTCGTAGCGAACCGGTCCCATGATTGGGACTATCAGTATTATCACAAGCGCAGTAGCAAGAATCACACTATATTTTCGCAGACATTCTCTCTTCATTGACCCGCGTCCTATTTGCCCTATGCTTCCAGACATCAGAAGCAAGTGATTATCTACAGAGTACGCACTTAAACTTCTGCCAATTGCTGGATGCGTGCCTAGAAAGAGTTCATTAGGTACACGGTTCCAACGAGGAATAGGTTGGTTTGGTCATGCAAAACTCCCCACTGACTTCAAAGGAGATGCGAGTCATCGAACTTAACGCCCAATGGCTAGGCATCGAGCTTGGAATGCTCATGCAACAGGCTGGACGTGAGGTTGCACGAGTCATCGAAATGAATACAGATCTCGATAAAAAGGACGTCACAATTCTATGCGGTGGTGGTGGAAACGGCGGGGATGGGATGGTTGCTGCTCGGTATCTGCATGAAGCAGGCGCCAGAGTTGAAGTCTTCTTGGTTGGAAGCATCGAGAACATCTCCAGTCCTGACACGTCCTTCAATTGGGCCATTCTTGAGAACCTCTATGGAATTCAGATTGCAGAGCTTGAAACCGAGAAGGCAGTGAAGTCCTGCAAGGCGATTCTTGATGCTGACATTGTTATAGACGCAATACTTGGGTTTGGACTCAAGTCGAAACTCAGAGAACCGATACTCACTGCTGTGAAAATGTTCAACAAGTCTGAAGCAACCAAATACTCAGTTGATGTTCCTACAGGGATTGACTCTGACACTGGTGTCGTGCACGGTGCTGCGGTTCAGGCTGACGCAACGATTACTCTTCATGCTCCAAAACCGGGGTTACTCAAGGCTAAGGAGTGCGTTGGCGATCTCTTTGTAGTCGCGATTGGGATTCCACCTGAAGCTGAACACATCTGTGGGCCGGGTGATCTGTACCTCTTCAACAGGCCTCGACGGCCGGACTCTCACAAAGGTGATTCTGGACATGTCCTCGTTCTAGGTGGCAGTGATCTGTATTCAGGTGCGCCTGCTCTGACTGGAATGGCAGCTTTAAGGACCGGGGCTGACCTTGTGAGTATCATTGCACCCGACCCGGTTGTTAGTGCCATTCGTTCCTACTCTCCCAATCTAATGGTAAGAAGTCTTGGTACTCAGATTCTTCTTCCTGAGTGTGTCAACCACGTTCTTGATGTAGTCAAGGGCATTGATGTTGTAGCTCTGGGTCCAGGTCTCGGGCTTGACCCCCTCACGAGTTCTGCGGCCATCACCATCGCGCAAGATGTTGTCGAGCTCGGTAAACGACTGGTGATCGACGCTGATGGGTTGAAGAGCATTACCGGGTCAGGACTCACACTTGATCCAGAGAAATGCGTTCTAACACCTCATCTGGGTGAGCTCTCAATCCTGATGGACCAAGCATCTGGGACAACACTGGCTCTCGACGAGCGAGTGGAACTGTCGATGAAAGCAGCAACGACCTACAACTCGGTCATTCTCCTGAAAGGGGGGGTTGATGTTGTTACTCATCCTGATGGCAGGTACAAGCTGAATCACACAGGCGTCCCGGCAATGACAGTTGGAGGAACCGGGGACGTGCTAACTGGAATTGTTGCAGCGCTGTTAGCACGAGGCGAGGATGCATTTCATGCAGCTGCCGCAGCTGCTTTCGTGTCCGGTTTGGCTGGTGAGTTTGCGCATGACGAGCTTGGCGATCACATTCTAGCGACTGATTGCATTGACATGATTCCTGAGGCTATGGAATAAGAGTAATCACTCAATGACAGGCATCTCTTCGAGGAATGCTCGCGCAAGGCTCCTGTTTTCCTCTGTAACAGGGACCCATACGATACCAACGTCGGGTTGGCCGTACAACATCACCGAACCGTCGGGCGCTAGCAAGACCGCAGGGAACCCCATAAGGTCTTCTTCTCCTTCCACGACGATAAGTGATTGCTCATCATCTCTAATTGCTGTATCCATCACAGACCAAGCCTCAGGATAGATTGTGGCAGCAGGATTGTAGATTATGTACTCGCGGTCTCCTGAGAACTCCTCCTCGAAAGGGCCACGCTTTGTTATCCCATCAACGACCCTTACACCTGGAATGTATCCTTCAGTTGCCAGTGTCGCGCATGTAACATCCCCCACTGCAATAACAACAGAGGGCTCCTCTCTCCTGATTCGTTCCACGACTCTTTTCTCAGGATTTCCTTCAGTGGCAGCGTAGACATCACCCTTGGGTGCAGCAAGTCCACTTCTGAGATTGTCACCCATTTTTCTGGGCAATTCTTTTGTACCTCTTAACCGGCGTCCTTCTCTGTCGATTTCTCCCAATCGAATTCTGGCTGAAGCCATCTTGTCACCATCGTTTGCCCGCACTGGCTTGAGCAACTCGAACTGGTCCTCCATTTGGAGATGCTCTTTCCTCATCTCTAGAAGCCTCTCCTCTATCTCGACGCAGCAAGGTCCTATGAACATTAGGAAGATGGAACCGCCAGGTACTTGCACAAGGTCTTTGAAGCTAGTGAGGTGCTCAACTCTGATTGCATTCTCATATTCTACTGAGTCTAGATACTTACGGAGCCCTTCGAGTCTCAACTCGGGTGGTTGGATTATGCTTTGAAGCTCGAGTTCAGTGCCGGCTAGCTCGCCCGTCGTCACACCCGCAACAGGATTGGGCATCTCAGATAGACGGTCAAGAAGGACATGATGTCCTGCATGTAGCCTATCGAAGAGGTTCAATGCCCAAGTTTCACTCATCGGTCTCACGCATTAGTAGGCAAACTTGAAAGTTTAATAACTGTGCCCCATTTTGATACGCTATACAAAATGAGAGTGTACTGAAGATGAGGATTTTGGCGGTCGCAGATGTTCACAGTCCAACGCACTACGAGGCGTTTGCTTTGAGTCTTGCTGGTGCGACCAAACCTGATCTTCTTCTCATGGCTGGCGATATGATCAACAGGGGCGATGCAGAGGAGTATCCTCGACTCGTTGAAGCAATCAACAGCACGCTTGGAATTGATGTCCCAATTGTCGCCTGCTTCGGTAATGACGAGTACACAGAGATTCGTCGGGGCATCATTGCTGAGGTTGGAGGCCGGATTACACTTCTAGATGAACGTTCGACTATCGTTGAAATTGGCGATGTATCTGTAGGGATTGTTGGAACTCAGGGTTCTCTCGACAAGCCCACAAAGTGGCAGCGTGAATCTGTTCCAAGCATAAAGAGAGTCTTTGCACAGAGAGCTGAACGTGCGACTTCTCTGCTTAGAGAACTGGTAGGCAAAGTTGATCGACGAATCCTGTTGATGCATTACAGCCCCTGTCTTGAAACCTGCGAGGGGGAAGAAACGAGATCATTTACCTGGCTTGGAAGCAGGAAGTTCTACTCAGTTGTGATGGAAGAACAACCTGACCTGGTTGCACATGGTCATGTACATAATTCTACAAGACATGAAGCCATGCTGGGCGCGACGCTCGTAAGGAACGTCGCAATCCCTGCCGTGGGCGGAGTTACGGAACTCGTTCTGTGGGAATGAGATCTACTCGTGACCTGTGACCTTCATCGTTGGCTCAAACTTGTAGCCGTATACGATGATTCCACTATGACCATACTCTGTGATCTTCCGGAAACCAGCACGAACTCTCATCCCTATCTCGACATCCTCCGGATTACAGTTGACTATCTGCGCCGTCAGTCTTGCGCCCTCATCCAGCTCAACTTGAGCGATTATGTATGGCAACTGGGACTTGAAGGTATCAGGAGCCTGCCTTACAATTGCAAAGCTGTGTATCTTCCCGAGTCCTTTCATCTTATGATTCTCGAGCTTGCCCTTCCTTCTGCATTTCGGGCATACCGGTCTTGGCGGGAAGTAGTATGTATCGCAGGTTGCACAATGATTTCCCTGAATATTGTAGATTGCCTTCAGCTTACGCCAAACTTGAGCTACTCCATGTTCTGCCATTCTTCTTACCTCCCAACAATGTGCACAATCGAAGTTGCGCCTGTTCCACCAATGTTAACCGCCATGCCTTTCTCAACACCGTCAATTTGTCGGCCTTCTGCGTCACCTCTGAGCTGCAATACTAGCTCTACGATTTGAGCAACTCCAGTGGCTCCGATCGGATGGCCTCTTGCCTTTAGACCACCAGAGGGATTCACCGGGAATTTCCCACCAATGTCGGTGAGACCTTCATCTATGGCCTTGCCACCTTCGCCCTTCTTCGCAATGCCAATATCCTCGGTTATGATGATTTCACCGATTGTGAAACTGTCATGAAGTTCGAATACATCAATATCGTTGATGGTCAACCCTGTCCTCTTGAGTGCTTCACGGGCTGAGATGGAAACCGCTTTCATTGTGCAAATGTCATCTCTATCGTGCAAAGCCAGTGTATCGCCGGCCTGTGCTGACGCCTCGATGAATACTGGTGTGTCTGTGTATTCACTTGCTTTCTCTTCAGAACACATTATCAGTCCTGCTGCTCCATCAGTAACGGGTGCCGAGTGCAACACTCTGATTGGGTCTGCTAGGAATGCTGAACCCATTACAACCTTGAGTGGCACTGGACGCTGGAACTGTGCCCACGGGTTGTGCGCAGCATTCGCATGGTTCTTCACTGTTACCTTACTCATCTGTTCCTCGGTTGTGCCATACTCCAGCATATGTCTCCTTGCCATAAATGCGTACAGCGCTGGGAATGTTGCACCAAAGAGTCCTTCCCATTCCCAATCTGAGGCAACGCTGATTGTGTTCATCGCCTCAGTCTGGTTGACATCGCTCATCTTCTCGCAGCCGAGAACCATCATCGAGTCGTGTTCGCCTGATTTGATTGCCATATACGCATGACGTACTGCGGCGCCTCCACTTGCGCAGGCGGCCTCGACACTGTACGACGGAACATTTCCAAGTCCGCCCTGGTCCACAGCCTGCGCGCCCAAGTGTTCTTGGCCAGTGAATCTACCAGCACTCATGTTACCAATGGTGACTCCACTGATTTCACTACCCTTGATGCCTGCATCAAAGATTGAATACATTGCTGCTTCCAGCGTTATGTCTCTGAGGTTTTTGTCCCAAATCTCTCCAAACTTACTCATGCCCACTCCAACTATAGCTACTCGCTTACTCATCATGTCGCCTCCTCATGTAACGGCCTTAAGCTTCCTACGATACTTGGCGTACACTGCGTACTCGACGTAGGTCTTTCTCTCTATGTAGTCATCCACTGTGGGAACTTGACCTCGCCTCTCCAGAATCTTCTCCTCGACTGTTATGGAGAATGCATCACTGCCTGCACCAGAGCCATAGGAGACCATGAATATCTTGCTACCTGGCTTGGCGATATCAAGAATCCTGGCCAGTCCAATCATAGCAGATCCAGAGTATGTATTCCCGATTTGACGTACAACTAGGCTGTCTTCCAGTTTCTCTGGAGGCACTCCAAGTTGTCTTCCCATGGCAATAGGAAACTTACCATTTGGCATATGAAATACAAAGTAATCGTAATCATCAACGGAAGTGTCTGTCTTTTTGAAGAGCAGTTTAGCTCCTTCACCCACGTGACGGAAATATGCTGGTTCTCCAGTGAACCTTGCTCCGTGACTTGGAAAATCCTCTCCTTCCCGTCTCCAGAAGTCTGGCGTGTCTGTGGTAAATGAGGCGGTTTCTTCTATTGTTGCCATGACATCCTCCATCCCAATCAGGAATGCCGCTCCGCCTGCCGCAGCACTGTACTCTAAAG
>JAUVHR010000268.1 GCA_030593165.1 Candidatus Thorarchaeota archaeon | reverse complement strand
GAGGAGGAGTCCGGTTCAGCAACGGAGATCTTTGAGGACTAGTTGTCATAAGTAGAGGGTCTAATTTGAGGATTGTCCTCAACCCTGAGAAGATGTGAAAGAAGTGACATATAGAATCAAGATTTTCAGTATCATCAGCTTATCCGTTGAACTGCATTGATGATGCTAGGTCCTCCAGCAATGAGATAGTCTGTTCCGCTCTCTCGTGTGGTACAAAGAGATGGTCGTGGTAGAATGCAGAGACCGTATTGACTGGAATTCCCGCTTTCGACAGCAAGTCCGTCACAGCCGCCAATAGCCCCACTGCAGATAGATTAGAATGGACGGTAAGAGTCACAAGTCCCCAGATAACCTGTTTATTACATTTTGAGAGTGAACCTCAACTGTAAGCAACTTCTGTGTTCCACCCGTCCCCTGCCCGGTGTCACCACCATCCAGACTCCAGTGGAGTCCGAACTCAACAGGGGCTTTGTCTGTGATCATCGAGATGAGATCCCTCCTACAGTCCTGGCTTCCTTCTCCTGTCTTCTTGCTGGCACATCATTCCCAGCGACAGAGAGTCTTTCCACAGCTTTTACCACGGCGGGGTCATTATCACTCACTCCAACCTCGTCACCGAAATCAGAGAGGTCCGATTGGACAGAGTGAACAGCCGCGGACTCCCTAGGACCTGATGCATGGTTCCTTGTGGGGAGTGAGGACTTCCCTCTGGAAGACTTCTGAGAACTCTTCCTTCGGGCTTTCAGTCGCGCGCTTCGTGTTATTGCACTAGCCCACTTACCTAGTCCTCTCATGAAATGTAATGACTCTCCAATGCTAATAAGGACCCCACAATCTGGGATCCTATTGTCCGATGGGCTGGTCAGACAGACCTTCAGGGTGATCTACCCCGACGCCGACACAACTGGATTGCTAATAGGTATGAAGGCCTTCTTCAGGTCAGCTCTGGACAGGGTCGCTCAGTCAGAAGATTGAGTGTGATGTGGTAGAGGGAGGATTCTACATTTGTCTTACAATTCAGATACTCAATCATTTAGGAAATTGTATAGTTTCAAGCACCCCAGATTTCCCGATATGAGAAACCGTTGTCATCTGCGAACTCCTTTGTCACAATGACTGTTATGCCCTCTTTCTCGACAAAGGTCATCATTGGTCGTTGGTCCCAGCTGGAAATCGTTTCGTCCGATACTGTGCAAAAGACGAACTTGCCCTCAACTTGTTCGGGGTTCATTTCTTGAAGGAGCTTTGACAGGTCTCGTACGCCATTCATTTGGAGCTCACATTCATTCGTTCTGAAGTGGTAGTTGATTGAATCTATGTTATGTTGGCTAGAGTCAATACCATCTAAGATGTTGGCTTCATCAAAGACTTCAGTGAGGCCACCTCGTCCTCAAGATCCTTCAGACTCTCATTGAGGTGAATCACCGTGTCCAGTAGTACCGAGATGAGATAACCATAGTTCACCGAATATCCTTCTTTGCGTTCAATGAAGTTCAGTTCCTCAAGCCTTCTGGCGACATTGGTAATGGATTGCTTGGAAATATCACGTTGGCCGGCCATTTTCGCAACTCGATCCTTCACTGTTCCCGGAGATTCAGGATCACCCTTGAGGGAATGTAGAAGACTGTGGAGCATTGTCAGACTAGCGCTCATCCTTGGATCCTTAAGACGTGAGAATGCTTTGTCAAGTTCGGACTTCAATTCACTTCTCTCCCAAATTCCCGCACACTATTAAACCTAGTACACGCGTAGTAAGAGAAAAACCTTCTCATGCCTTCAGAGAGCCTGAAAACGTCAGCTTGGGGCCCCTCGGAGCATTACGCGTGTACATGGCTTCCACAAGAAAGAAATATCGGCAAGGTATTCGTATGTAGAATAGATTTGTCAGCGAATAGTGTGGACCGTGTCATTTTCGTTCCTGTAATTCACACGGACACTGAGAGTGTTGAGCGGGCTCGAACTATTGTTAGAGAAGTAAAACCCGAGGTCGTGGCTGTTGAGCTCGACCGCTATCGGTATGAGCAGCTGATGAATCCAGAGATGTATCAAGAGGAAGTGCAAACACCGAGAACTGCGGATGCGGCTGAAGGCCTGATGTTGCAGATAGCAATGCTTGAGAAGATGCTTGGAGAGATGACCGGCTCTGCTGCGGGAGATGAGATGGTGGCCGCCATAGAAGAGGGCAGGGCAATAGGCGCCAAAATTGCACTCGTGGACAGACCAATACAGGAAACTCTGCAGGCAATACAGAGGGTTCCTTTGGACGAGATGTACAGACTAACTGAAATGATACCCGGAGCAACAGAAGAAATTCAGAATGAAGGGTCACAAGATTTCTTATCCTTACTAAAGAAAGAGGGCACAATTGAATCAATGATGGAACAGTTCAGTACCGAGTTCCCCGGGCTTTTTGATGCCTTGATCACTCAGAGGGATCAATATGTTGCCAATGCTCTGCAAGCGATTCTCAATGATGTGGAGGGCAAGATTGTCGCCGTACTTGGAGCAGGACACATCGTGGGAGTAAGCTCAACACTGGCAAAGAAATTAAGAAACAGTGCAGGTTCCTAAAGACCAAGCGCATCTACTAGTTCAGTTAGCCCAATCCCAGTTTTGGCACTCACCTTGAAAACAGGTAATCGTTCATCGACCTCACGGATATCTGAAACTAGCGCATCAACATCGAAGCTTAACACTTCAGCTAAGTCAATCTTATTGATCACGACCATATCTGAACGCTTGATTGTGAGAGGATGCTTTCGAATCATGTATGGGCCTTCGGTAATACTCACGACTACGATTTTCTTTTCGACACCGAGTGAGTAGCCTGCAGGACAAATCAGGTTACCTACATTTTCAATGAATACCAGCTGGTACTTTGATAGATCTACATCCTTTAGTGCAAGCTGTATCATTCGAGCATCGAGATGGCAAGCAGTTCTGGTGTTGATTTGGACAGTGTCAACGCCATGGGAAGCAACACGATCTGCGTCGATTGTTGTTGCAAGGTCCCCGGCTAGCATCAGAATCCGGTATTTCTTACTTAGAATCTCACAGAGGCCTTCGATGAGCTCAGTCTTACCGGTACCAACTGATCCCATTATGTCAACGGACCTTATGCCATGTTTCTTGAAGATATCAGCAGTGATTGCGGCGGCCTCTTCATTGGCCCCAAAGAGATCCTTCTTGATATCGATTGACACTGTCTTGTCAGTCATTCGTCGAACCTTCCTCTGCATCCAATTCAGGTAATGTAGCAGTTCTATCAACGTACAGATACGAACCCAAGAGGGGCCTTATCATATAACGCTCAACGGTTATTGCCACTGCAGCCCACAGGAAGGCTTGTAGCATATCAATTGACGCATAGAATGCAATGACCTCAATCGATTCGACCAATGAGGCAAAGATAGTCATGCTTGGAATGAAACCACCAATGATGCCACCACAAAGAATAACCAAGACTCCATAGATCCAGCTATCTCGTTCTTTCCGGTATTGCACAACGATACCTGAACCAAGACCAAGGCATATGTTGCCGATAATAGGCAGGATTGGTACCTCAGTTCCTGACAATGCACCACCCATTCCAGTGATGACACCGACAATGATTCCCCCAGGTATACCACCTACTATTCCACCAAGAAGAGAGAATAGGAAGCCCGGCGTTAGAACTACAAGTCCGGGAATCACTGTGATCTGGATGAATGTTCTTACTACGATGCCTATTGCACCCAGCATCGCCAGCGTTGTGATAAAAACTGTGTTTCTTAGATCGGGTATGTTGCTCATCTGTCGTTCCTCTATCAACCAGTGAATCACTCTGGTTGCTCCGACCAGCCTTCCAACAAAAACCTTCTCGTTGCAGTGTACCATACCTCTAGTTGTTTTACGACCTTAAGACGTACTTCCTCCTTTGAAATCGCCTTGTAGACATAATAGTACCCGCCCCTGCTGATTTGTTGGGTTTCCCTCTCCGCCAAGCCCTTTTCCAAGAGACGCTTCAGGACTCTTTGGACTGTAGTACGATCTCCACCAATCCGTTTCTGCATCTCGCTGATTCTCAGGGGCCCCGCCAGCAATGCGAAGTACGCGTCAATCTCTCGGTCCTTAAGTCCGAAGGCGCAGCACAGAAAATCTGACGGCTTCTCGAATTTCCGGCTAAAGAGAGCCTCCGCTTCTTCTTGCATTGTCATAGTACTCACATGCAGCCAGGTTTTTCTCCGCACATAAGGGTTGTGCAATAGACGCGCACATTCGCCAGATTGTAACATAATACTGTGGTTCAAAAGAAGAGACCTGCAACCAATGATTGGAGCAAGAAAGACATGGACTTCAGCTCTTTGATAGACAAAAGAGATACTGGACCTTGGGGTAGAGAGAAACAAGAGGAAAGTCAAATGCGGCCCATCAACTTGGCGCCCCTGAAGGGAGCTCTTGAGTCAGACCCTATGCGAGCGAAGGTTCTCAGATTGTTGATAGAGGATGGCGGTTGGGTCACGACATCTGATTTGCTGAATACTGTAAGAAAGATCAGGTCAATTGTGGGCGCAGTGACAGTCGGGACCATTTTGATGGGTTTGAATGAACTCGTTTCATCAAAGCTGATACTCAGCAGGACTTCTCTTGCATCGGGCCTTGATTGGGCGGAGTGGAGAATAAACCCAGAATGGCTAGAGCCCACTAGGAAACTCCTCCAGATGTTGACAAGGACACGATTATTCGCCTCTTCTGAGGACGAGCTTCACGACCACGTGCAGAAGATCCTCGATTCCCGTCCCGAATAGCATTACTCATGAGTGGGTAGCGTACTTCATATGAGTAGGCTTATTAGGAAGGTGTGTCCGAGCACTCACTATGACCGACGAGAACACTCATCGGCAGTCAATACCAACTTACGGAGGTAGTGACAACGATGATGAGGACTTGGTATTCTCAGAAGCCTCACCGAGTAGTAGAAACGTCAAGGAAATTGTAATTGCGGGAGTTCTCGCAGCGCTGTCAATAGCAATGACCCCTATTGCCATGTCCCTTCCCAGGGTACCCGGCGGGTGGGGTATTGCCTTCTTTGACCCGACATCACTATTCTGGCTAGTGGCGTTCTTGGTTGCTGGACCAAGAGCTGGTTTCATCAGCATG
>JAUVHR010000082.1 GCA_030593165.1 Candidatus Thorarchaeota archaeon | reverse complement strand
CTGACATATCTTGTCTTAATGGTCAAGAAATGATAAATGGCGACTTGATATCTGTAACATCTCGCAATAGCCTCACCAGATACACTTCTGACTTTACGAAACTCTGGGAGATTGATATAGAGTTGGAGGATCCTTATTTTGGAGAGTTGATGGATTTCACACTCAATGGCACTCACAACCTGATTGGCTATGGAATGATTCACAACATGAAAGCCCAGGTTGATGGAAGTGCATACCAAGCGCTCTTAACACCTGTACCAACACCTCAGACTCTTGTTTTCAGCTGTTCAATGGAAGGAGAAATCTTGCAATATGGTTATTGGAGTGAAGGAGATTACTCTGTGCCTGCGGGTTGTACAATAGATTCGGAAGGCAGGTTGATTCTTGCAGGTCACACCGGCGATTATGGAGAGGATACTCTGGATCTATATGTCGTGATAGGATTTAGGCTCACAGAGTTACCTGTTCAGAGTTCTACTATTGACTACAGCATCTTTCTTGTCATAATTCTCCCACTCTGCAATCTCAGCATAATTGGATTTCTTGGATGGCGTGAAATCAGATATCTGAAAGAACCTCCAAAACCTCCACGTTCACTGCACGACAATCTTAGGTTGTTATTTTGCATTGAACTCATGGTGGTGATACTTTTAGGAGCGTTCCCGTTTTCGATAGGTACTGGCCCGCCACCACTCACTTGGATGTTTTACTTGCCTTCAAGTCTGATAATTACTTTTCTTGTGACATCAGTCGCGCTGCTCATCAGTTGGCGAAAGAAAAAGTCTGTCACGCATGCAAAACCATGAACATGCTTCGGAGCAAATTCGTTGCTGCATGTATCTGATTCAATCATCGACTTCATATAAAACGCCATCAACTTCATAGAATTTCGTCACTCTGTTCTTCTTCTCAAGTACTTTAGCAAGCAAATGCTGATGCCGTTCATCATTTGGTGCGAGCTCTATTGCCTTCCTAATGGCATCTTCTGCAGAATTGAGTTGTCCAGCTACAAAATAGATAGCGCTCAGACGAAACCAAGCATCTACGAAGGTTGGATCCAACTCTGTGGTTCGTTTGTATGCTTCGATGCTTTCAGAAGTCCTGTTCAATGACAGTGTGACAACACCACGATTGAACCAACAAGCAGCATCTTGTGGATCGATTTCAAGATGTCTATCAATCGCTTCAAGCGCGCTTTGGTGCTCTCCCCGTTGAGCTAAAAGCGCACCGATTTCTCGCCAAGCAGTATTGTTATTAGGATCCAGCTCAACCGCCCTTCTGAATGCTCGTTCTGCTTCGTCCCATTGCTGTAACATTTCTAATGCAAGACCAAGACCTACCCAATAGTTAGGATTGGCATCATTAATCGCAATCGCCTTCTTGTACATATCCACTGCTTCTTTAGGCCTGTTGGTTTCTCTAAGTAGATTAGCTAGGTTGTACCAAGATGTGGGAATTTCAGGCCCGTACTTTGTTGCATCCTTTAACACTTTCTCTGCTTTCTTGTATTTACCCACTTTTCTCAGGACAGCACCAAAACTGGCCAAGATAATTCCCAATTTCTTATCTAGTTTCAGCGCTTTTTCAAACGCTTTAATTGCCTCGTCATTCCTTTCCTGTATACCAAGGACTACTCCAAGGTTACCCCACACTATAGCCACTTTATTATTGATTTCGAGTGCTTTCCTATAGATAGTTTCGGCTTCTCCATACCTACCTGCTATTACACAGGCCTCAGCTTCATTGAGTAGTTCTTCAATTTCCTTTGATTTCATTTGGTCTTTCCGTCCTTCTTTGGCAGTTGGTTCTTGGGCATCTGGACATCTCTGGAGCATGTACTCTTCAATTTGTCTGATCTGTTCAGGATTAGTGGTCAGTTTCTTCATTCTCTGAAGTGATTCCGCAGCTTCATGACACCTTTTTTGATCAGCATAAACCTGTACGTATGAAGTCCATACAACTGGGTCCTCTGGTGCGAGTCTTTTTGCTTGCTCCAGCCAGTGCTCTGCCTCTTCAATCTTGTCCAGTTTTGCAAGCATTATCCCAAGATTTAGCATAGCACCATACTGCTCAGGGTTGTACTGGATTGATTTTCTGAGGGCTTCTTCTGCCCGTGGTGCCGGTAACCCGGCTTGTAGGTAGAACGTCCCCAGGTTCGCCCATAGAAGAGAACTCTCGGGTAGATTGTCAAGTGCAGTTTCAGCCGTTATAATTGCCTTTAGCACATTTCCAAGATCCCTTTGAACAAATGCCAGGTCTGACCAAGCTAATTCGAATTTTGGAAAGATCTCTATAGCCTCAGCATATTTCTCTTCGGCTTTTTCCAATTGACCAGCCGCTTCTGCGTCCGTTCCTATCTTCCAAATTTGCTTCGCTTCATCTGGGACGTCAGAAAATTTCATGCCTTTTCCCCTTTGCGCATGGGGATTCTAACCTTATAAAAAGTTTAGCACTTGAGATTGTTCCTGAGATCAAGACATTAACCATAGATGAAAAGTGGGTATTATGACTTGACGAGTCTGGACTGCTTCCTCTCCTGCAAAACCATTGATTCGATTCATAATCGCTCTTGACCTTTATTCACAGTGGATTGACTGGTTCTTGCCATCAACCGGTGCTATAACCATAGTCATCGTTATAGTAGGTGTGTTCTTTGTCAGAAAACGAAGTGTCAGTCAAGTCAGCTAATTGCCAAGTCCTTTCTTTGACTTCTTCAAGGCCACGGGTGCGGACACGGATTTGAACGCACTAGTCAATAAAGGTGATCTGCCTACGGGAATAACCAGACTGCCTCGAAGAATGTCACATTCCTGAGATAATCATGTGAATAAGACACGGTTCCTCGGACAACAGCAATTGAGTATTCTGAGGGAGCTGAGCCCATCCATGAGAACATCAAGCTCCCGCTGTTGTCTCTCATGGTGATTAGCAGATGATTCGGCAGCATAGGCAACCCTAGGACCTGAGTGATGTTCCCCTTCACAGTCACAACAGTTCCCACAGGAATGGTCCCATCATTAATGTCTGATATTCTCGTGAATTCTCCAAGACCATCATGCCAAGCCACCACATAACCTGAAGCTATAACTAATACTATTATGGCAAGTGTGGCGGGAATCAGTATTCTTCTACGAGTGGTGAACATACTAGATATATGATTGCCCTGAACTGTGCTAAGTATTTCGGTGTAAAAAACAGCTGGGCAAGTTTATCCAAGTTGAAGTGAGATTGTAGGTGTTAATATACTCCTGACAACACTCACCTGTGATGCAAGAGAACCTTGTGTCAGTCCTCTAGTCACTGCGGGCAGGTCTGTCATTAGCCCGCGGTGGCGTCTTACAGTTTTGCTCCCTTTCTTGTGCATACCGGTGTAGTTGTAACAGGTCAACGGACCCCTAACAGCCCATTCTTCCATTCTTCCGTATTTAGAAGTGCGAATAGACCGCATAGGGGACTCTTATTTCTTATTTTCTCTCTCATAAGCCAATAAAGTGCCATCGTCGTTCGAGCGAATACCTAAGTAAATTCTCTCCTAGCATATTCTCACTACAAACTAGGGACTCTGTCCCAACAAACTAGGAGAGAAGACCAAAATGGCAATCATGAGGCGTCTCGTTTCGTTAATTGCGAAGCGGAAGCAAAAGGAGATTGACCATATTCTCAATCACCCTATTGAGGTGATGGAGGACAAGCTTTTTTCGATTCTCCAAACTCACAAGGACACAGTCCTTGGAAGAGAGTATGGTTTCAGTGATATCTCCTCAGTAGAGAAATTTAGAGAACAAGTGCCAATCTCAGACGGTCAGTCAATGAAGAGATTCCTTGAGATGACCTATGAGAATCCAGCAGGTCAGGTCATGACTGTTGATCCCGTGATATGGTATCTTCAGACCTCGGGTACAACTGGGCAACCCAAGCGGCTTCCCATCACAGAGTCTAGCCTGAAGGACGTGTCCAAGGGCTCAATGTTGACCCTGATGAGATTCATGTCCGCTCAGCCTGACAACCCAAAGATTGTGGATGGAAAGCTGATAACATTCGGGGCACCCGCAGTCCTAGAACATGTGAATGGAATTCCTGTTGGCTATGCGACGGGAGTGTATGCACAGCATCAGAACCCAGTGTTCCAGCGGCTCATCGCCCCCGGTGATGAGATCTTCAATCTGACTGACATGGAGAAGAAGATGTGGGAGTATGCCAAGCTCACCGCAACCAGCCCCGTCACGGCAATCATGGGGATAACCACACTCAATCTCGCCCTTGTACGCAGGATGCAGGACCTCTATGGTCCAGAACTGGCAAGGGAGTTTGCTGGTACGAAGGCAGGTGCACGGATCAATGCAGCCTTGAATGATGATGGTACATTGAATCTCAGGGAACTGTGGCCGGACCTGAAGTTATTCGTTGCAAGTGGCATCGACACCGACCCGTACAGGGAATGGATCAGTAAGACCTTTCCAGATATCACGATATGGGAGATGTACGGAGGGTCTGAGGGATTCTATGGTGGGCAGATGTTCGAGGAGCCTGGAGTCCAGCTTTCACCCAACCTGAACTACTTCGAGTTCATTCCAGAGAGTGAAGTAGAGAGTCCGGAACCCACAGTGATTCGTCTCTCCGATGTCAAGAAGGGAGGCAGGTATGAGATGCTTATCACCAACCTTGGCGGATGGACACGATACAGACTCGGGGACCTAATGACTTTCACCAGCACAGACCCCTACACTGTTCGCAAGATTGGACGAAAGGGGAGAGTGGTTAATCTGTCAGGGGAGAAGGTCAGTGAGGCCCATGTCAGTCACGCAATCGAGACTGCATGTGCGAAGACAGGCTGCAAGATAATGGACTATACCGTTGTAGGAGAAGTAATCGACGGAATTGCCAACTACACGATAGCAGCCATGTTCCGTGATCCATTGACTGACTCGCTGGAGTTCGTGGCAGCCTTTGAAGAGGCACTCGGTCAGTCCAACATGGAGTTCAGGTTCAATCGCGAGACTGGTGCACTAGGTCCAACCAGACTTGTCATCATGCGAACCTCATACTTTGAGTCAGTGCTCAAGGAGACGCATGTACAGGCAAAACCTGTCCCGCTCACAACAGACACCAGTGTCCTTGCATTCTGCGAAGAGGCAGAAGCATAGAGTATCATCCATCTCACCTAGAGGTTCGCCTCAAGGGCGGTAATTCCTCCTCACTTCGAGGGGGAGTGCCGAGTCCGATGACAGCTAGGAGCGTTTAGATGTAATGTCAAGTGTAGACGAGATTGGACCTTCAACAGAGTTCAGTGAGGGTTCATTGGAAGAGACCAGAGTCAGTTCCGATGATGACTACTGGATGATGGTCGATAGGAATACTGGTGTATTCACAAGGAGAGAGCAGGAGAGGATCAGGAACACAGTTGTCGCTCAGGCTGGTGTTGGCGGGAATTCCGACATCATCTTCACCCTTGCACAGATGGGATTCAGAAAGTTTCGCATTGCTGACCCAGACGTGTTCGAGCTTTCCAACTTCAACAGACAGCTCGGTGCGAACATTCAGACTCTTGGAATGAACAAGGCCCTTGCTGTCGCACAGGCCGTTCAGAGGATTGATGGAAACGCAGAGGTCGAGGTTTATCCGGATGGGGTCACCATGGACAACGTTGAAGACTTTGTCACTGGATCGGACATCATAGTTGATGGAATAGACATCGCTGTGATGGAAGAGAGAAAGGCGTTGTACGATGCCGCTCGTGAGCAAGGTCTGCCCGTGTTCAGCTCCCCCGCCCCTGGATTCGGTGCTGCTCTTGCCATTTTCGACCCTATCAAGAGCCCCACTTTTACAGAGTTCTTTGGACCTATTCCCAAGACAAGGGACACTTCTGAGTGGCACGACTTTGTCATGAACTTTGGCCTGCAGTTCATAGGACAAAGGATAGCAGGACTCGATATCGAGATAGCACAGAAGAGGAGAAAGGAGGGTAAGTCACCGGCCATTGCTCCGGGATGCAGGACGAACAGTGCTCTTGTGTCAACTGCAATAATCGGCTGGATGTTCAATCGAGGTGATATCCCCATAGCCCCTACAACAATTCACGTTGACCTCATGGGCGGTAAGATCGTTAGGACCGGACCAAAGAAGCGCTGGCTCATGAAGAAGATAATGGCACGAAGTCTTAGTGCGACACCATCTTCCCGGGTGTTGAAGTAGGGACAGGAGTGGTTGAAGACGCGGATACTAACGGACTCACCCTGTCACCGTTTGGAGCTAGGCGTTTCATCACTAATTAGAATCATCAAGAAAGGAGGTGATAATGCATATGACACCTTGGCCCCCGCCAGACGAACCATTCTAGGAATACCATCTGGAATCGGTGAGGTCAGTTTGGCCTCACCACCATTCCTACAGGCAGCCTCGGATTCACACGCCTTGTCACCGCAATCAATGATGGAGGCAGATACAAAATGAATGAGATTGAATTATTCGAGTTGATAGAGAATAATGCCAAGATAGTTGGTAGAGTGATTGGAAGTTCGACTGATGTTCACTACAGTGGTAGTGTCTTATCGAGTGGCTCTTTCTCAAATGTGAGAGGACACTCAACAACCCACTCCACAACACTAGACACAGGTTCAGGCGAGGTCTTGGTGTTGTTCAACAAGAGTGTAGGTTTGCGACTGGTTATTGGTGATGAGGTCTGGGCTGTGGGTGAGCCCCTGTCACCAACAAGATTTCGGGCCAAATTGCTCTTTGTGCCAAGGGAGCAGAGCTACCTTGACCTAGTGTCCAGTTCTAATTATACCTTGCATATTCTGGTCACAGCAATCGGACTCTTCATTGCAGGGTCTTCGCTTATGTCCGGGCAGGGCTTTTTGTCTGGTGCGTATTGGGCCGGTATGATGATTCAGTGGGCGGGGATGCTCTTTGGCACAACATGTCTGTGTCTATACAGAGTACGAGGAAGTAGAGCTTCTGAGCTAAGGATGTTGAATGTCCGCATTTGGGAACATGTCAGCACACTCTTCAGAAGAGAGGAACGATTGGAAGTTTAACACGAAGGAAAGAGAAGGATGACGGTTGACCCTGAAGACATTCCAAGAGAGACACTGCTGGAATACAAGAGGCTCTATGACAGCGGTCAAGAGAATATGTCGCACTCCAACTACCAGCAAGCGATTGACTGTTTTCTTGAGGCCGTCCGCTTGACACGGCCCTGCGAGGTGATCTGGGGAAACATTGCTCTCTGCTACTTGCACTTGAATGACTCGGAGAGATGCATCGATGCTCTGAGGAGGTCACTGGAGGTGGACCCTGACTACAGAGAGTCCCTTCACAATCTTGCCCTGATGTTAAGCGATGCGAAGGAGTTGAGTGAGGCTGAGAGTCTGATACGAAGGGCCATCGCGATTGATGGAACAGAGGCACACTCATGGAGCACCCTTGGTCGGATTCTCCGCGCACAGGGAAGACATAAGGAGGCTATGAGGGCACTTGCCACAGCTCTTGGGCTCGAACCAGACCATGTCAACGCCCATCATCACCTAGGACTGGTCTTTATTGAACTGGAAGAGAATGACAGAGCAGAGAGGTCCTTCCTCAAGGCAGTCCAGCTGGCTCCTGACCATGCAGACATACTCCTAGACTTTGGCCGTTTTCTGATTCTAATGCAGAGGTTCAGAGATGCCCAGATATATCTCCGAAGGGCAATAGAGGCCGACCCATTTGACAACATGCCACTGGTCTGTCTTGCTGAGGCCCTGATATATCAGGCAAAGGAGGGTGGAGAGGAGTCAGCGTTGACGGAGATGGTGGATGAGGCTCACGCACTCCTGAACAGGTCCTTCAAGATTGATCCATTTGAGGGCAAGGCATGGTTCCACTGGGCGGAGGGAGCGGTCTTCTACAGGGAATGGAATGCTGTCGAGGAGTTCTGCCGCAAGAGCATAGAGCTCGGCTATGAAGAGAATCTGTGGGTCTTTGCTCTCTTATCGGCTGCACTTGGCAAGCTTGGTCGAGCTGAGGAGGCTACAGAGATGTTTCAGGAATATCGAAGAAGAGTGGACAGGAGAGAGAAGAAGACATGACAGAATTAGAATGGGTTCCCGGAGTTGGTCCCGCAATCATCAAGAAGCTTGCAGAGGCAAATGTCACCAACACGGAGGTACTGGCACTACAGAATGAAAACGAGCTATTTGAGTTGACCCGTATGTCTGAGGGCACTTGCAGGAAGATAATCAGAGCTGCAAGACAACTCATAGGAGGGTATACAATCATGACCGGAACAGAGGTGAAGGAAGAGATGAAGAGAGTTCCCGTACTCAGTACAGGGATTGAAGGGTTTGACAGAATACTACTTGGAGGGATCCGTGCAGGCTCGATTGTTGAGTTCTATGGCTCTGCTAGATCAGGCAAGACCATTCTTTCGCATCAGCTCGCAGTCATGGCGCAACTCTCTCCCGAAAGAGGAGGGCTTGATGGAAAGGTTCTCTGGTTCAGTACTGACAATTCATTCAGGCCCGAGTTGATAGAGAGGATTGCCGTAAGGCTCGGGACCGACCCGACGACGGCCCTAGGGAATATCCTAGTTCAGAGGGTCCTTGATAGAGATCATCTTCCTGAAGTACTGGAACAAGTCCCGCACTTCTGCTCTGAGCACGGAGTGCGTCTTGTGGTGATTGACTCTCTTGGAGCACTCTTTCACATCGAACTGGTCCAGCTCTCCGAAGTCAGGATGACCGAGCGGAAACTGCTCAAGGTGCTCAAGACCTTTAGACGCATCACCAGACTGAACAATACCATCGTGCTGTACACCAACTGGGTCTATTACAAGTACGCCAATTTCGGCTCTAATCCTAATGCACCAGTCGGCGGACATGTTCTCTCTCACTCCTCAGACTACAGGTTCTACCTCAGAAAAGGACGGAAGGAGGATAGAAAGGTCACTCTTCAAGACCATACCTCACTTCCAGAAGATACGGTCGAGCTTGAGGTTGGGTGGGGAGGCTTCTACTCAAGGCACGCGAGGAGGAAGATAGTCGATATCCCAATCGGGGAGTTTGCTCTTGAGCAGCAGGCAGAAGAGGCTGCGTGACCATGGAGGAGCATCTTGAGAGCCTCAGGAGTGCTCTTCGTTACAGAAGGCACAGAAGGCTGGCCTGGAAGGAGTGAGCAAATTGAGAGGAGAGGACTCAAGAATCAGTGAAGTGCTTGATGACCTGAAGGACCCTGTTGTCAGGGCTTGGTTACGCCTTGCGGTCTTATCTAGGGAGCAGAGTGCAGCATCCAGATACCTGTGGATAGCTCACGAACGAGACCTAGACTCCGTCGGAGTGACCTTTCATATCGCCCAGGTCCTTGCACTTCTTGGAGGAAAGCGGGAGGTGTCACATCTTCAACATGACCTTCGATTGATGGGTCTTGACAACTCCAGCATTGCAGTCATTGGTGCCGAGGTTACCCAAGCACGGGAGCGAAGGCGTTTGATACAGCAGACCATCAAGGAAGAACCGCCCCGTGTAGTTTGGCGCCGTGGTCACCACGAAGATTTCGACTCTCTTCGTTATGAGCAAGATGACGAGCCTCCTTATTGTTTTGGACATGAAGACTTTGTCGACACCGAGGAGTATTACTACTATTGAGGAGAATCAGATGAGTTCCAATCCTTGGTCCCGTGATGACCTTCGCGTTGTCTATCTTTGCGAGGGGTCCCCGAGGGAATGTGACCACTGTCCCGACAGGCATCGCTGTGAACTGTGGCTCTACATCGAGCAACAGACAGAAGGTATGGGTCCAAGGGAAATCAAAAGGCTTGCAGAGGGCACAACTGGAAAGGTGAGGGAGTGCATCCTGCATTTGGATATGAAACCACGAAAAAAGCCTAATACCGAGATAATCTCAGAGTAGAATGAAGTGCATAGGGTGTGGGTGAAAGTACGATATTGGGTTGGATCACAACCACATGAGTTCCATATGTCTTCTGGATGGTCTAGTCTTGGATTACCACGAAGGGGAAACCCCTCTATTGCCTCTATGGAGCCTCTATTGCCTCTAGCTTAGTTTCAAGTTCCTCTTGAGTCAGTGAGGTGGGAGGGTTCAGTCTTATGTGTTCAGCTACCTGCCGGAAGAGTAGACGAATTTCTGGTTCAATGTTCTTGGGGTCTGTCTCATGTTAGTTCAAATCCGGTCTTAGGAAACATAATGCCTTTTCTATTTCCTTTAAGGGGTTGTTGAAGCACTAAAAGGACAATGTGTTCTAGGGCACAATTGTCTGATACGCCCACCGTCCCTGGTCGCTTTTTTCAACGCTGTCAGGCAGTAAAGAAATGGTCAACCTTTTAGTCTTTCAAATGGCCATATGGATGCAAGCACTGATAGGCTTTTTTCTTGATTAACCATCTCCCTAGCAACACTTACATGAGATAGCACTACTTGAACACAGATTGCATTATGAGGACTGTACGAATTCCTGTGACGTATGGGGATGGGTCAACAGGGGATATCGAGATAGAAATCCGTGATGTGGACGATTATGTTTCAGTCCGCATCAGTGAGGGTTGGAGGTTCACGAGTCTCGACCTGACCCCCTTGAGCAGTCTGACACGGCTGCAGCAGCTGACTATTAGTTCGAATTATGGATTGACGAGTCTCGACCTGACACCCTTGAACGGTCTGACACGGCTGCAGCAGCTGACTATCAGTGAGAATTATGGATTGACGAGTCTGGACCTGAATCCCTTGAGCGGTCTGACAGGGCTGCAGAAGCTGGATATCAGTTCGAATCTCAAGTTGACGAACCTGGACCTGACCCCCTTGAGCGGTCTGACAGGGCTACAACAGCTGGAGTTCAGTAAGAATTTTGGGTTGACGAGTCTGGACCTGACCCCCTTGAGCGGCCTAACAGGGCTGCAGCAGCTGGATATCACTTGGAATGTTGGGTTGACGAGTCTGGACCTGACCCCCTTGGGCGGTCTGACAGGGGTACAGCAGCTGGCTATCAGTGGGAATACTGGGTCGACGAGTCTGGACCTAATCCCCTTGAGCGGTCTGACACGGTTGCAGCAGCTGTCTATCAGTTGGAATAGGAGCTTGACAAGTCTGGATCTGAGCCCCCTGAGCAGTCTGACAGAGCTGCAGCAGCTGACTATTAGTGAAAATGCGAGCTTGACGAGTCTGGACCTGAGCCCTCTGACGGGGCTGCAGCAGCTGACTATTAGTAAAAATGTGAGCTTGACGAGTCTGGACCTGAGCCCCTTGAGCGGTCTGACACGGCTGCAACATCTTGATATCAATGAGAATAATGCGTTGACGAGTCTGGACCTGAGCCCTCTGATGGGGCTGCAGCAGCTGACTATCAGTGGGAATTGGAGCTTGACAAGTCTGGACCTGAGCCCCCTGACGGGGCTACAGGAGCTGGATGTCAGTGGAAATTATAAGTTGAAGAGTCTGGACCTGACCCCCTTGAGCAGTCTAACAGAGCTGCAGCAGCTGACTA
>JAUVHR010000332.1 GCA_030593165.1 Candidatus Thorarchaeota archaeon | reverse complement strand
ATGATGAGGTGGTATGTCCTGTGAGGGCAATGCCACCATCTCTGCTTTCTGCAACTGCAGCAAATTCATCATCGTAATCATCAGTACCAAAATCGGAGCTCCAGAGAACACTACCCATAGAGTCAGTCCGCACAACCCAGCCTTGGTTACTATTCACCACACTCCGGGTACTGCCTGCGAAGACAAAATCCCCATTCTGACATTCGATGAGTGAATATACCTTATCGTCGCCAGTACCACCATAGGTATAATTCCATTGAAGGTTACCTGACGAGTCACTTCGAGCAAGCCATCCATCATAGTCGCCTGCACTTGTGTTGTTGGTATACCCTGCAAGGACAAAATCACCGTTGCTGCATTGTAGTAGCTGCATACCTCTGCTACAATTGGCATCATTATACACTTTCTCCCAGACTGCATCTCGTGTGTCTGAGAGAGAGAACCGACTAGGAGCTTTATCTAAATCAAAGCTCATAGGATTTGGAGTTGCTAGAAAGGGGACACTGAAGATCATGGCCATAGTTATGAGGATAGCACCGTTCCTGTTCATGTTCTTAGGCTCCTAGGGTGTACTCAGTATTCAGCTTGAATCATCGACAGAGGAGGTCAATCATCCTTATGAATAATGAGGGGAAATGACTTTGATTAGATACGTCATGGGCCGGGAAATTTTTGGTCCTGAATATCTGCCGTATCGACAAGAGAAACAGAGATAGTCCCAATCAATTTCAAGGGAGCACCATGCTCCCTCATTCTTCTTTTTCTGATTTGATACTCTTTTTAGACAGCTAATCTCGCTCCAACAAAAGCTGCTATCTTCTCAAAGGCATCGTGTGTTTCCGGCAAATCCATTAGATGCCAAGCATGTACCATATCGGGATACTCCTGGAGGGTGACATCAACTCCTGCATCCTCGGCCTTTTCTGTGAACATTTTGCAGTGATCATATAACATCTCATTCATTCCAACTTGAATAAGCAGAGGAGGCAAGTTGCCCAGATCTGCATAGATTGGAGAGATGAGAGGGTCCTTTGCATCTGCATCGCCGACAAAGCCTTGTAGCATCAAGAACAATCCTGCATCACCAAGCAATGGATCAAGTGGTGCATTGTCACGAATTGAATCAGGAAATGATGTAAAGTCAGTAGCAGGCGACTTGAGAACAGCTCCTGCTGGGAAATCCAGTCCAAGTTCACGGAGCTTCACAAGGAGTGAAAGCGATAGAGAACCGCCTGCTGAAAGACCCATAAGGATTACATTGGATGATGGAGTTCCGCCATCGAGTAACCACTTGTAGACTTTGACAGCATCTTCGATCTGTGCGGGGTACGGATGTTCTGGTGCTAGTCTATAGTCGACACTCAACACTCTTGTTTTACATAATCGTCCAATTGGAAATGTCATGCATCTGTGATCCTTAATCGAGCCTGTCATGTATCCACCTCCGTGGAAGTAGAGAATGACTCTGTCCATATCAGAATCAGAGCAGTCCTGCCATTCCGAAGGAACACCCCCAGCATCAACCCCGGTGCATTCAATATCGTCTGGGATGGGCTCATTGGAAAATGAGTATCCGTTATCGCAGTGTCTATTCAGTTTCGCGAAATACAACAGCTCTTCGTCTGAGACCAATCCCGTTGTGTCTTCACCTCTCAAGATTCTACGATTACCAATTCTAATTCGTCGCATGAGATCTTGGACATCAATCCCAACAGGTGGGTGCTCAGAGAAGAACTCACCCTGCAACTTCTGGCTTTCAGGAATCCATTTCATAACTTGCTCAGCGATATCAGCTCTGACTCTTGAGAGATCAACGATTGGCGTCGGGTCCTCTTCTCCCATAAGAACCACCAAGAGTAGTCTATTAACATTGTTTGATTTAAGAGATTTGATAATTATACTTTGGAGAAGAGGGAAGAAAATCTAACCAAAAGATCGTCATGGATCGGGTAATCTGATTTCCTGACAGGCGGCATCATTGTTCATGTGAGGAGTATGACTTCAACTCAAAGTACTTTAACAGCATTGCATCGGTCTGTGTTTACAAGAAGGGCGCTGGATTTTGTCGGAAGAACACCAAGAAATCAGTGATGACTACAGTTCAAACACAGATTACGAAGGGAGTGTACTTACAGTACTTAATCTATCTCTAGTGACTTTCCTAGTACTTCTTGGTTTGAGTATGGTTGCACCAATACTTCCCGCATATGCAGAGAGTTTTCAGGTCTCGTATACGCTTGTTGGCTTTGTGGTCGCATCTTTTGCTTTGACCAGAATGATGCTTGATATACCAGCGGGTCTTCTTTCTAGAAGGTTAGACAAGAAGCTGATTATGATTACAGGTCTGATTCTGATCTCAACATCTTCTATTCTGGCTGGTTTTGCCCCAAATTATACCATCCTCATAATCGCTCGGATGATAGAGGGAGCGGGATCAGCTCTGTATGTGACCACAGCGACAGTGTTTCTTGCTCAAATATCTGGAGAGGAAAAAAGAGGACAATGGATGAGTCTGTACATGGGAATGTTGCTTCTCGGAGCTATTTTCGGACCCACGTTTGGTGGAATCCTTGCGGATATGTATGATATGCGTGCACCATTTTTCGCATACGCAATAGTCACAGGCTTAGGAGTCATTCCAACGTTGATTCTTCCCAAATTGAACAATTCTGGAAATGTGACTCAGAATATGGGAGTTAGAGGAATCCTTAGTGATATGCGCCAAGTTCTATCAAGCCCGTCCTTTCTTCTTGTAACATTTGCAATCTTTGCACTGTTCTTTCTCCGAACAGGAGTGAGGACAACCTTGGTTCCACTTTTTGCTGCCAACAATCTGGGACTGAACTCTATAGATATCGGCCTGATTCTCACATTTGGCGCAATAGCAACCACTCTGACAATAGTACCAATGGGAAGTATTTCAGATAGAATTGGGAGGAAGAGACCTTTAGCAGTATGTCTCGTTCTGACTGCTGTAGTTACTCTCCTCATTCATTTCTCTACGGGTATGTTGACCCTGTCAATCAGTATTATTGCTTATGGGGCAGTCATCGGTTTGTCCGGACCTGGCGCGGCTTACGTGACAGATTTGTCACCACCAGACAAACTTGAGATTTCCATGGGGGTTTATCGTATGATTAGCGATCTTGGCTTTGTTGTGGGACCTCTTTTACTAGGTTATGTAGCTGACATAACAGCCACCCCAGTTCCAGGGGCATCTCATTCTGGCCTCATTGATATCATTCCCTTTGTAGTCGCAACTAGTATTCTAATAGTTGCCTTTGTTGTTCTTATGAAAGCAAAAGATCCTGTGAGAGATAGAATTCAGTTTTCAAAGACAATTGAACCAGAGATATAATTGTCCCAAGGGTTTTGTTGTTGGGAAATCTACACTGTGTCGAAGGCTCGGCGGCCTCCGCTTGTGTTGCCTTGCTTAATGCATACCCGCCAAATACTATTCGAGTACTAGCATGTTCAGTACGACCAAATAGGTTTTTTGAGAATCATTCGTTAATGCTTCCTCGAATATTGTCTTCTGCCGTTGCCCGAAGCTTGTACAATCTTGGAAATCAATGTCCTTGACTGATGTTCGGTTCCTGATTCATCGAGGTTGCATCACAGATCGATGATCTACAACGTCTTACGACCTCTCCAGCAGGCGTTTTACGTCTCCGTCCAACTGGCGGCGACTGTAGAAGGGGCTCGTGGACTTGGTTCTTGTCCTGAACCTGCACTACGACTCATAGTTCCTATCCTGACTATATAAGGACCTAGAATTCATAGTCCAACAATGCCCAAGTTTTCAGAAGCTGCGGCATACCTCTTGAAGAAACGAATTACAAATACTCAGCAACCTCATCAACTTGAAGTCTTGGTCTTGGCCCAGGATTTTCATCAGGCCACCCTAAAGCAATTGCCGCAGCGAATTTCCAACTCTTATTGAAATAACTAGGCATTTCACCTTCTGCATAGAACACATCGCCAATCCAAAGTGTTCCAAGATTCAGAGAGTACGCTTTCAGAAGCATATTCTGTATGGCTGCTGCAACGCTTTGTTGCTCCGTAAGCCATCCAAACTCATTTGTATTCC
>JAUVHR010000130.1 GCA_030593165.1 Candidatus Thorarchaeota archaeon | reverse complement strand
TCCTCTACTCTCTTTCCTCTCTCTCCACAGACATGACAGGTCTGAGATGTGTACCTTGGATTCACAGTCCACACACTGTACTTGGAGTGACCGAGGGACTCCCGCATGTACCTCACTGTGTCGATGATCTTCCCCCATAGGTTTGAAGAGAGATTGTACGACAGGTCTTTAGAGCCTGCGTGTGCTTGAAAGCTCCTGAGGTCTTCGAAGAACACTTTTTTCACTTCATGTTCCTCACAGAACCAAACTGTCTTTGAAGCAATGATCCGGGCAACCTCACGGTCAAGACGACGAACTTTTCTCCACAGGGCGTTGATGTGTCTGTCCTTCTTGAGGACATGCCCTGGATATGACAGTCCTGGCCGTTTTCGTTCCCAGTTGTCCTTCTTTCGTGTTACTATAGATATGAGTCGGTATGCATATTTCCTGAGCCGCTCGCGTTTCTCCACGAGATGACTTACTGTGATGAGTAGGTCCTCAAAGGAGCCGTCCTTCTCTACAGAGATAGCAACAGGAGCGCGGAGACCCCTGTCCACTCCCGCCGTAGTAGTATATTCCTTCTCACCCAAGACCTGTAATCTCACCTCACTGTTGGGTGATAGGAATGGAATCTGCAGTGTCACGCGACCGTTTCTCAAGAGTATCCTTGGAGGTGCACTCCTCCGGGATTCTCTAAGCTGTTTTGCCATGGATTCAAGTTTGATGATTTCCTCAGGGCTACTTCTTTTCCTCTGTTTGAGTCGTGATAACCTGTGAGAAACATGTTGGAATTGAATGGTGTTCATGAGTTGTTGGAGCATGTCCTCGAACTTTGCAGCCCTAAACTGTAACTGCTCTGCTCGATGAGTATCACGATTCTGTTCCGCAATTTCCGCTTTTCTCCTGTCATCAGTCGCAGCTCTAGGCAGCCAATTTAGAAACCTAAAAGTGAGGGCCTTGTTCTTGTAGGGTGATTGCTCGTGGTCCTTCCCTTCAATACCAGGGGGGAGCTTGAGATGGAGCAACACCTCATTCTCACGTTCTGAGTCAAGAGTAAACCAGTATCCCTGACCTGTACTGTTCTCAGTCGAGGCTGAGAAGTCTAGACTATAACTCCTGAGCTGAGGAGTTGTGAACGGATAACCATTCTTCTTCCAATCACGTGTAAGAGATGTTAAGATTCCTGTGACTCGTTGGTAATCATTGGAATTATTCTTCAGGAGTGAGGCGACCTTCTTCCGTTGTCTTCCTCTCCACCCAATCCGGATATCAAGAGTATCAAGAATATGTCTGTCAAATGCCAGACGGAGTTGCCTGAGGACTCCCATAGCATAGTGATATCCGGGTCCATTGTTCTTCACAGCATCGCAGGAATCTCGGACTCTCCTGATGATTGCTGAGGGAATCCGTTTTCTTCTTAGAAGAAGCAGGGTGTCGCTAGAAGATTCATCGAGTAGTTCCAGTGCCGAATTGAACAGCTGTCTTCTAGAATAATCCGCAAGGACCATTCTACCAGCCTGTTCAAGGGCGTTCCTATGGAGTCGTTCAAAGATCAACTCCTTGAACTCGTAGTTGTGTTCATAGCACAGGTCTCGTTCGTTCCTCAGGAGAGTATAGGCCCTTCCTCGATACTCCGAGAGTTTCTCACCAAGGTGTTGCGCTCGGTTCGGATTGGAATAAATCCTATCAAGGAGTATGTTGACCACTTTGACATAGTTATCAAAGTGATGAGTAAGGGTCTGAAGGTCGATATCTCGCACCTTTCTACCAATATCTTTTGCTATCAAACGTAGCTGGTGTTGGTGAGCAATATCCTTATTGAAAGCAGGGTCAGGTTTTCTCCCCATTCCCTTTCTTGACACTACTCTACCCTCAGAATTAAGGGTGAACGACTCGACAAGATAGGTGGTTCGTGATGAACCACAATTATACTTGCCAGTCATTGTTTCTTGTTTTGTCTTTGGTTTCAAACCGGGTCTTTGCTCCCAGGACTGGCACTGGACATCTTGTGTCATCGTCACTCATCGGTCATTTTGTCCTCGAAATACTATTTAAAGACCACAATTATACTTAACAAGATAATATAAATTCATATTTTGAAAGGAGGGTATTAGCCACTATTTCCACGGTGATATGCAATTTGGCTTTCTGGCCGAACCTAAAATTTTATTTATAAAGATGGTACATAATATAGGTATGGGACAGCTTAAAGGCCCCAAAAATCCCGGAAAAGTACTGACCACAGCCTTACGTCTAGGGCTTTCCGCAACAGTGGATCTTACCAGAAATCGAGTCACAGCAGATACTGTCCATCTTCTCGTGCTGGATGAGAATAATAAAGGAATGCAAAAGATCTGGGCGAACGCTCTAGAGGAATATCGAAAAACAGTAGATGCAAGGATGCCTAGTGCGGACACACTCCAAAAAGCTGAACACAGTATCCGGAGGAATTTCTACAAGCTCATATGGAACAGTGCAGTTAGATACGGAAATGAAGAGGTGAAGAGAAAAAGGAGACAAGAGGACCGAGAATACCTCAACATCCTGATGGACTACGTGGGAGGAAGGATTCGAAACATATCTATGGTGCGTTATCCATTTTCGAAACTCGCGCGGATAATCTGTGATGACGGCTCCGAAGCCTTAGGATATCCCGGCAATGCAAGGACTCCTGAATATTGTCCATCGCATACCTCACCAGAACTAGACTTCATTGATATGATCAGGAGCCATTTGCTCGAGCTTGTCAGGCAATGTCTGAAGTATAACGTTCCAATAAGGCATGCAAAAAAGCTCATTGATGACTTAATCAACAAGTTACTCCCATTCCTTGATTATGTCTATACAGAACGAAGGATAGGACGGCCCCACTTCACTCCAGAAGCAACAAAGGAACTCAGAAAGGTCGTACTCAAGATCCGTTCGTATTTCGGGAAACAAAATGGACGACCTCAGTCTATCACATCATCAGTCAAGGCTAAAATAAGGCAGGAGCCTGAGAATGAACAAATTTCAAACGTATCCGGTGGTGAGGTGACAGATGCGCCAATAGAGCCCAGTCCATTCTTGGGAACATACGAGGACGAACCAGAAGATACCCCGGATGCTGAACAGGAATACGGGGAGATAGATTATGAGAAGTTATTCAAACAGCTGATGAAAAGGTGTCAAGTGGACATCTATCCAGGATGGAAGAAGCATGTCAAGTCTGTTAGGAAGCTGTTCAAAGAAAAGAAGCTAACGGCCAAAGATGCAGAGCACTTGGTCAAACAAATGGCCGAAGAGAGTCGGAGGATCGGCAAGGCTTTCCACGACTTCATCGCTAATGCTTGCCACACACACAGACCGTTCACACTCTATGCTCCTGTCCGCTACGGTGACAAGATAGTATTCGAGGAGTCAGGATACCTCCTTACAGCAGAGGTATCTGTTGCGTTTGGTCGAGGTCGAGTAGACCTTATTCTATTCAGGAGAAAAGTTCTCCATCGCGCTGATGGGTTAACAGACGAAATAGCATGGGAACCGTGTATGGTCATCGAGATAAAGACAAAGAATGCCTTCAATTTTGATATGTATGCAGTCCGCACCAAGTCTAAGGACACAAGCAAACGTGTCGTGGAGTTTGACCTGGAACGACGGAAACTAACTGATGAGGAATGGGACCATGTTCTTGCAGTGACCCCAATAGACTACGTGCTATTACAACTCAACGCGTACTCACAGGCGATCCTCTCTGAGTACAAGAGGATAGCCAAGCGTGATGTCAATCCACCTAAGGGTCTAGTGAAGGCAGTGCTAGTTGTGGACTCTAAGGAGAACTGGGAAGATGTCAGTACTAACCTCATGCACCTTGTCATTGATACTTTCAATGCAACACAGACAGGCAAACAGGTAGGTAGGGAACTCTTCCAATGTGAAGTTAATGGACGACTGTTGCGTTTAGGACTCGTTGTGTTCTCGAATGAGGCTGAAACCCGTATAGTTACTCCACCGGAGCATATCCAACGTTTTGACCCATTCCGATATTCGAAAAACAGGGATGATGATAGGGAGTTCATCCTATACCTTTCGATATCTGGGAAAGGTTCACCCAGTGAATCTGCAGCTAGAATCGCAGCAACGTGGCATGGACTCCAGTACGTCCATAAGTTGGCCAAAGGGAAACATAGAAACGTGATATGGTTCGACCTCTCCGGAGAGTACTCTGACCAAGGGCTCCGTGAGAGTCGTTTCAGATTGAGGGCACAACCGCAATCAGTTGCACGGTTTGTGAGAAAAAGGGTCAAATTCTATGATATGTCTTCAGTCATTCGCGAATATATCCATGGAGATGCGACTTTAAAGGCCGTTACAGATTTCATAGACGCCATTCTTTCTCTGGGCAAGCGCCCATTCATCATTGTCACTGGTCACAATATGGTCAGGAGATCAACCCCCAAGGATCTAGAGGGGCTTCTGAACGAGTTCCTTATTCAATTCATTTCAAGTGTGCCACGGAGAGCAACAGTGCTGTGGTTTGATAGACCCGTACCACTTTCATTGACCAACCCGAGGTATGACATTCGCTGTGTTGCACCGTTCTATAATGGCAGTCCATGGATGTACTACGTGAACGAGATTGTCTACAATATCCAGATGCCACCCCCACGGTTTGGTTCTTATGCTTCAGCAGACGATGATGCTAGGGTTCTTGTAGTAGAACACTCTGGAGAGTATACCTGTGACCTGATACAAGTGGACGTGCTCCGGGACTGGGGGGAGAGGTTCAGATCAGATGACCCGAGCGAGAGGGACAACGAGAATGACCTAGAGCTCACCTTCAGAGGTTCCGGGTCTGTACAGGAAAAAAGGAAGAGAGGCCGTCCAAAAAGGGCGTATGGGGATGAAGCGGTCAATACCGCTCTGGGCTTGTTGCCGCACCTTTCTCCTCCAAGTGTGGAACTCCCGCTAGATGATGATGGTGTCCGGATATTGAGGTCGCCACTCCAAGAACAGTCTAAGGACAGACCGAAGGGTCCTATTCGTCTATCATTTACACCATTCCAATTGAAGTGTGAAAAGAAGAAGGAAGGAGAACGAGAAAGAGTAACACGGCTCGAACCACTGAGTAGGATAGATTCCAGACGCATCTACAGAACCACATGTCTGTATGGCAAGCGATCAGAAACGAGTTCAAGACCCCCCCATAAGGGACTGCTGGAGGTTGAAGAGTTTGAATTGCACTCTGTACTGAAAGCTGAGATCAGTGGTATGAAACGTGTAATAGGGTCTCTTGAAAAAGAGGAGGATGCAACAGATGAGTGGAAGGAGTTCTTGAATGACCTGAGAAGAATAGTCACTAGTGCAAAAGAAGTCCAAACTGAAGAGCCTACTCATCATATTTTGCGCACTTCAAGAGTGGTTCGTCAGTTCTTGGAAACTAATCCACAGAGTGGTGTTGTATGGAACATCGTGAAGAAAAAGCGTTCATGGACACCATCAGGACTAAGCAAAGAGCAGTATGATCATCTTGACAAGGTCAGGACACATAATCCTGACATCTTCTTAATAACCGGAAACCACCTCTTTCTCCTTATACTTGCTACTATCAGGAATATGCAACAAACTACTGTGTCCACTCATCTTGTGGAGGAGTTGTGGGACTATGTACAGTCATGGCAACTAGTCCAACTCGGTCTTACACCCAAGTACCACGACGAGCACAGGACCGGGGAGTCAGTACTCCACAGGGGCAGGATATACGAGAGCCTTGTGAATAGAACAAAAATACTTGGCGTGCTCCTTGAAAAAATGCACAATGCAAGTGATGTGCGGTTTGGTCATTCTATCATGGTGGAACATGGACTGGCGGGTCAATCACCTGCAATTTGGTTGTATTGCCAGTCTAGTCCGGGGGGCCATGAGATGGATGCTATACTGCTCTCTATTGCTGAGGACATAGCAAGGGGAGCTGAAGACATACTAAGGAGACTTGTCCGCGACAGGCCCTATTGGGGAGAGTCAGATATCACAAGGCTGGGCCAGTATGCAGTTATATCTCCAGATTCGACTCGCACTCCCATTATGTTCGCAGAACAGAGAGGGATTAGAGGGCTCTGGGTGTTAAACAAAACAAGACAGGTATGGAGTCCCATCGGACGGGTCGAATACTACACTAGAAAGAAAGAGACCGTGACACTAATCCAGTCGCTTACAATCAGACAGGACTCCAGTCTTCAACCTGTACCTCTTCAAGATGTTCGCAGATTGCCAAGCGATCTTGCGGACCAAGTTGATGTAGCACTGGGATTGATTCGTGTGGCCTTTTCTAGGTGCATCCCAGTCAGCTGCAAGGTGTCAATTGATTCTGAGGAGAAGATGTTCGTCCTCGCCTTCGCCGATAAGCTGGGAGAGGTAGAACCAGACAACGGTGAGAAACTGCAACTGCTGGTGAAACGAACAGTCGATGTCCTAGAGGTCTTGCGGAGACCTGACATTGAATGTGGACCTGTATTTGTTGCTGGGCAACAGCTCGTGTGGAACAGGTTCAAAGACATCGAGTACGTGGGGGATGCCTTTCTCCTCAGGCAATGGGTTGAACGAAAAGAACCGTACAAGTACACATCTTTCTCACTACCACCAACAGCAGAGCAATTCACCGGATTATCAAGAACAAGTGGGCTTAAAATAAGAGTGCGACATGATCCTTCAGCCTGCCCAATAAGGAACTCATCAATAGACGAGCTTGTGAAAAGGCAGAAGTCCTCAGAGGGGAGAGTTGAGGAGTACCTGAAACAGATCGAGGGTCCTGAGGGACAGCCTGATAATCTCCTCAATGAGTCGATATATTGTCACGGGTTCTGCTGGAGGGTCAAAGTCGAGAGTGAAGATGTCCTTCCTGAGAGTGTTCAGTCCATTGAAGAAGTAGCCCTGGGAGGCGCAGAACTACGTACCTTGCTGGAAACAGGTTCTTTTGTATTCCAGACAAGTGAAGATGACTGGCGCATATGTGGTTTTAATATCCCTGACCCAGATGAACTTCCAAGGGAGTTCAGGGAGAGCATCCACTTAATGCAGACACGTCGCAGAGGACAGGTAGTGATAGATGAACCAGTGTTCCCAGGGACGTACATCCTTGAGGAGTGGACACCTGAAATAAAGATCCATCTGGACAAGGTGGAGTTCAGGATGCTGTCGCAAGTAACTGGAGAGATGAGGAACCACGAGATGGTAGAAAGCAGGGCAGAGCAAATGCAACCTGAGAAGCTAGAAGAGCTGCTCTGGAAGGGGATGGAAGTCTTACTCAGTGAGCTGGACCTTGAGGGAAACGAGAGGATGCAGAGTCTAGTCCAAGAAGAGATAGGAGAGTATATTGAGCTCATTGAGGAACAAGGACCTGTAAGGTTCCAATATGCGGGCTTGAGTATACAAATAGATGGGTCGGGAGGTCAAGTAATAGCAGCTACTCTTGTGTCAGATGGCGGAAGCCGTATGGACGTGAAGGTGACAGGATGGATACACCGCTATCTTGACTGGACTAGATTATCAGGAGGAATTGAACCTACAATGATTGAAGAAGAAGTGCATAACAAGCTCTCTCAATACGATATTGATGAGGACGTAATAGAGGAGATCACTGATGAGATCAAGGTGCAGCTTGAGGAGCGAGGAGTGAGGTTTTATGAGCAATGACTTGTGTCCTCCTTGCCTGTCCCGCTCGGAGTCCATAGACTCTACCAGAGAAGGATGCGAGGAGTGCCATCATATTAGTGACAAGTTCCTCCTATGGACTCTGCTGTTCAGGTTGATAGAGGACCTCAAGTCTGACGTCGTAGTCTTCGAGTAAGCGTTCTATGAGTTTTAGACTGAACCGGGCTATTCTGTCCTTATGTGTGATGATGAGAGTACTGATAGTTGCTCTCTTTGCCAATGTAAGGAGTTTCTCGAGTCCCCCCCGCCGCATGTTGAGTCCTGAGCCAATGTCCGTGAAGACTAAAGGACTGGTCCTATAGTGTTTTCTGCATTCCTGAGTAAGGACCTTAAGTTGTCTAACAAGATCACCATTAGTCTTCTGATGATGGCCTGAAACTCGTGCATAGACCGCGCACCGTTTTCGAGATGGGTCTTCAAGGAGTTTTCTGTGCAGCTTACCAAGGAGTCTATTGACCTCGGATAATGGAATCCTCCTGTGTCCACCTGGAGTACGCAAGCACTTGATGTGACCTTTCTTGTCCCACCGCCTAATGGTCTTTGAACACACACCAAGTCTGAAAGCAACCTGTGATACTGAGAACTTATGTCTTTACTTCAATAGTCACCTAATAAATGTCCAAGATTGGCCAAGTTTATTAAAGCTGTTTCTGACCCGTCTGTCGATCATCAAAGAAATGCTTGATTTGCAGCCGACGTTCGTACTGCGACTGTTTGATTCCCATTTTTATCGATAACTCCTATTCGTGGCAGAACATCTGCATTCTGCCCTCAGGATTAATTCTGCACC
>JAUVHR010000227.1 GCA_030593165.1 Candidatus Thorarchaeota archaeon | reverse complement strand
ATTTACAAACTGGGTCATTCCATTGCTAGAATGGGGAGTTGAAGAAGACTAGAGTAGCCTGGTCACAGGAATCTCACGTTCCTGAACATATGACCATGGCGCGAACCCCGTATAGAGGACGAGCTGATCCTTTGAAACTATACTTGACACGCTAGTGGCCTTCCATCGCGAACTGGCTCTAGCAGTCCTTACGATGACAAGTTCTGAATAGTCCTCACATCCTTTGGGGACATCCGCGACAAATCTTGCGGTCTTGTCATCATCAACTACAACAGCACCAACTCCAATCAATCGATCCTTTTCGTGGTACTCAAGCAGCTGACCTTTCGTTCCCCTGTCAACAATCTCACTAATCATATCAGCTAGTGCACCCGGATATGCCAAGTGTGAGAATTTCATTGATTTTGGAATCTTAGTAATATCTGAAAGTCGATTGGTCTTGACTTTCGTGGATTTTTTCTGAGGAATTTTGGATGGTGGAATCTCTACTTTGAATATCTTCCCTCTGGCGAAGTACTTGACTTTCATCCAGTAGTTGTAGGCTTCAGGTGGAGAAGTTGCGAGTACTCTCACTGCTCGTTTTTCTCTGAGAACCTTCTCGGTAGCCTTTGTCAGTTTGGTGCCGATCTTGCGCTTCTGGTACCGGACATCTACTCCAATATCCTTGATGATACCAATTCGACCTGCCAGTGGGTTCTTCTCTACTCTGAATATCGCTTCGCCGACGATGCTTCCTTTCATCTCTGCAACAAGCCAGCCCCACTTGACAAAGGTCACCCCTCTATGAACTGCTTTGACCTGTTCTACGGTCTTGTAGCCATCCGCCCAGTGAGTACCTTGATACACGGTGAGCAGGTCTTTACAGTCTTTCATTACGCCTTTCCTTATTGTGACCATCAATGTCCACTCGAGCGGTTTGTGTTGATAGGTACTGCGCTGACAAAATAAGCGTGTGTATGATGCGCTCTATTGTTGACTCACAGTACACTACTGATTGTTGAACACAATTCACTCAAAACTAACGCTGAAGATCCAAATAGGTAGAGAATCGGTTCAATGCCGATACCACCAGGAACGTGGAGCGCCCGAAGGCCGCGCTTTTTGCCTGTACCCCCGAGAAGATCATCAGCATGACTAGTTATGCTCTCAACATCACGAAAGGACTCCTCAAGACACAACACCATAAACCCTGCACGCCGGGCTGAGTCAACAATACTCTCTTCACCGCTAATGCACAGACAAGCACGCACATTCCTGAATCGGCCTACGGCCCAGAGCAATATTCTTGCTGTGTGACCAGAGGCTCCAAACTCCGGGCCGCTATGAACACGGGGTTTTCCATCAACAAGAAGGATTCGTCCTGGAACCCCGACCACATCAGCAGGACTAGATGCGCTATCTTCACATGCAACAAGATTGGCTCGAACCTGTGGCATGACTTTCTCGAATGTACTGCTGGTCTCTATCTTCCTCAGTGCCTTTTGCATGTCATAGATCACTTTGGCTCGTTGAGAGAACGTTTCCTCTCCGCCAAGTAGCTCAGAGCAGATTTGACAATGGGATTCCTTTAGAGAAGAATTCTTTTCTTGATGCATGACACAGATGTGAGACCCCACTCTAAGGCTCATACAAGTGCCACATAGTTCGCGAACCAATACGCAACTTGGGACACTTTCTGAGAGAATGAGATTGAGTAAGGATTCGACAACATTTTCGATAACTCGATGTGGAAGGAGGGAAGTGATCTCCTGCTTGAGATACTTGCTTACTGAAGCCTGCGTTATCTCCAGCTGTTCAGCAATCTCTGTCTGGGACATTCCAGTGTGACTTAACGCTTTGGAAAGGCTGGACCGAACTGCGGGAAGGTACTCCTTCTGAACAAGTTCACAGGGGGGTCTCATGAGTTTCACTCAACGGGAAGCTATATATCACGGCGGTTCCTTATAACTGAGTTGTATAACACAGATATAAAGGTGATTCGATGGTGGCTTCGTACCCCTCCAGAAGAGACCCCAAATTCTACCTGACCGCCATAACTGTACTTGTTATAGTGAGTGTGGCTTCTATCGCCATTTTCAACTGGCCAAGGCCAAGTGATGGACAGACCATTCTCAGGATCTATACCTATGATAGTTTCATGCTTTGGGGGGATTATCCGGATACAATCGACAACAGAACATTCAACGCATTTGAAGAGCAGTATGATGTTGATGTCCAAATAATCAGACTCTCCACCGATGCCAATGGTATTGTTTCCAAGCTTGTGGCAGAATCAGCGAATCCAATTGCTGATGTTGTAATTGGGATAGACAATATTCTCATTCTCCAAGAGGAAGCAAGGAACGTACTAACTCCATATGTACCCCAGAATCTAACCATGATAGACTCTTCTCTTATTTCAGCCTTGGACTCCGACCATTACGTCACACCCTTTGACTTCGGGCTAGTGACTATCATATACGATACCACGGAAGTTAACACCACAACGTTGCCAGAATTAGCGAATCTAGCATTCTCGGACCTCGCGAACCCGTCCCTGGCTGGCGCACTCGTCACAGAGAACCCCCACTTCAGTAGCCCAGGTCTCGCGTTCCTCTTATCGGAGATTGCTGTTCAGGAGAAACTAATGGGACAAGACTGGACACAGTGGTGGATAGATGTCAAGGGTCACATTGATGTTCAACCAGGTTGGTCAGAGGCTTGGGCTTTGTGGGATACCGATTCGACCAAACACATGATGGTCAGCTATGGAACGGACCCAGCATACTCTGCATACTGGTCTGGTGATGCACCTTCAACAGCAATTGCACCGATTAAACACAATAACGTGGCTTATGCGTGGATGCAAGTAGAAGGAATAGGTCTGGTGAAGAACGGACCTAACCCAGATCTCGCAAAGGCGTTCATTGACTATTGTCTAAGTGGAGCAGTTCAATCCAACATCGCATTGAACCAATGGATGTTCCCGGCAAATAACGAAGTCGAACTTCATTCGGTATTTGATTACGCAATTCATCCAGACGAAGTGAGTCTCCTTAACGAGCTTCTGCCCCCTTCAGAGATTGCAGTCAATTTGACGGACTGGTTGGATACTTGGGACAGTATCATGACAGGCTAGAGAGGCGATAGGGTGACTAGGTCCCGAGTGGAGAATCTCCTTCAAACAATAGGAGAGAATATCGTTGCGATTGCGGCACTGCTCCTCATACTTTGTGTACTTGTTTATCCAGTCGCCTTGGTGATATTGTCTGGGCTCTCTCCAAATCCTCTCGGGATTTTCCTAGCAGCAATCAACAGCTCTGCTAGTCAAATCCTGTTTACAATTGGACAGGCAGCTCTGAGTACCGCCTTGGCTGTTGCTATTGGATTACCAGGAGCCGTACTCATCACTCGTCTGAGATTCCGAGGAAGAACCGTGGCGAGAGCAGCGATTCTCGTACCTTTCGTGCTCCCCCCGATTGTTGTCGTGGTTGGATTTCTCCGCATGTTTGGGTCAGGAGGTTTCCTTGATGTCTTCATCATGTGGATTCTCGGAACGTCGGAGTCAGTTCTAAATCTAGCAAGTGGCCTGGTCGGGATTATTCTTGCTCATGCATTCTATAACATACCTCTTGTCATCCTGATGGTTTCTGCTTCACTTGAGAGGCTTAGTCAAGAGGTTGAGGAAAGCGCAGAGATACTAGGCGCTTCGAGAATCCAAAAGCTGTACCGCATAACCTACCCCCAAGTGCGGGCATCCATTCTAGCGTCAGCAATTCTCGTGTTCCTTTTCTGTTTCATGTCCTTTCCAATCGTACTTGCGCTTGGTGGCGGCTCTCTCATGACAATCGAGGTCTTGATTTGGAAGGCATTTCGATTCTTCGAATACGGTGAGGCCAGTGCGCTTGCGCTTCTTCAAATCATCGTGACATTAGCCTTGGCATTCTCCTACGTGAGATTCAACAAGTCCGAACAGGAGAATCAAGGCAAGGCGGGTGAAATCAAGAGAATGCGATTTACGGAATTGCAGCTCTGGGAGAGGGCACTTGCAGTTGTCTACATGGTTGGACTGCTTATCCTTGTTGTAGGTCCGTTTGTTGTTCTGTTTCAGGCAGCTATCTACGATCCGTTTGCCGGTGCGTATACTGCGAGAGGCTTTGAAAACCTCTTCAGTTCAGGAATTGGGGGTGGACTATCTCCACTAATCAATACTCTCTCATACTCAGGACTCGCAACGCTATTTGCAGTATTGCTTGGATTGCCATTAGCATACGCCCATCGATCCAGAAGCACTGGAGTGAAGTCCGTGGCATCGGCTATGACATTGCTCCCGCTGGGTGTATCCGCCATTACAGTAGCGTACGGATTGATGATAGCAATCTCGGTGCCCTTAGGCTGGAACACGAACCCCTGGCTCATCATTGTTCTGGCACAGGTCCTCATCGGCCTGCCATTCACCGTAAGGGCGATCGAGATTGCACTCGCTAACTTGGACACAGAACTGCTTGAACAGGCAGACTCCCTTGGCGCATCAAGATTACAACGATTTTTCTTCGTGGAGTTGCCAATCATCGCACCGGGCGTTTTAGTGGGCGCCGTGTTTGCTTTTGCAATGGCAATAGGTGAGATGTCTGCTACGTTATTCATAGCTCTGCCGCAGAACATCACGCTTTCTGTGGCAATATACGAATGGCTTGCCATTAGGGATTTTGTGGAAGCCGGAGCGGCCGCACTTCTCATCGGAATAATGTGTTTCGTGGCATTCCTCGTAATGGAGAAGTACGCAGAGAAAGGGATAGGAGGAAACCCATGATGGTAAGAGTTGAGCTGAAGGGCTTCATAAGGCAATTCGCGGATGGAACAAGAATAGGTCCAATCGACCTGTGCGTGGAAGATGGAGAATTGCTCACACTCCTTGGGCCTAGTGGATCTGGAAAGACCACGACACTAAGGATGATTGCGGGGTTGATCCATCCAGACACAGGCAGTCTACAGTTCAACGGAGAAGATGTTGCTCAATTTCCTCCAAGAGAGCGAGGAATCGGAATGGTCTTCCAGTCTATTGCACTCTTCCCGAATATGACTGTCTACCAAAACATCGCATTTGGTCCCGAGATGGCAGGCTGGAGTTATGAAACCACTGTTCAAAGAGTCGAGGAGCTAGCGGACCTAGTGGGAATCAAGGGGCTCCTCTTTCGAAGGACTAGTGAGATATCAGGGGGGGAGGGACAAAGGGTAGCCCTAGCGCGGGCCCTTGCTCTCAAACCGAAGCTGCTTCTTCTTGACGAACCGCTCTCTGCTCTAGATCCACAACTGAGAGAGCATCTGCAGATAGAGATTAGAGAGATTCAGCAAAACCTCGGAATCACAACAATATATGTCACTCACAGCCAAAACGAGGCGTTTGCAATGTCAGACAAGATAGCCGTTTTGAATGAAGGCAGTGTAGTCCAAGTCGGGCGACCACAGGACCTCTATGACAATCCTGAGAGCGAATTCGTAGCCAGTTTCGTTGGGGGTGGAAACATCTTCCGTGGCGCAGTCGTCGAGGATTCAGTAGACAACCTAATTGTACTTGTCGAAAACCATAGGTTCACAGTCGCAGGCGCTGGCACGGTTGGTCAACACATCACATTTACAGTCAAACCTGAAGATATCCTAATTGAAGCAGAGAAACCCATCAAAGGAGCGAAGGCAACGGTTGTTTCAGTCATACCTCAGATTGGTACCCACCGAATTATGCTCGATTTCAACGGTTCGAGCATCTCTGCGTACATTACAGATGACAGCCTAGCGGAAAGAATCACTCAATCCAGCCAAGTTGGTTTCTC
>JAUVHR010000117.1 GCA_030593165.1 Candidatus Thorarchaeota archaeon | reverse complement strand
TCAACTGTGATTCTAGCATATGGGCTCACACTGTAGGTCCAATCGGAACTTGTGTACGTCACAGAACCAATCGTGATTGATGTGAGGTTCCCTTCAGGAACTGCAATCGTTCCATTGTCAAGATCACGAATCTCGATTATGAAGGTAGTATTCTGGCCCCAAGGAATTGGAGCCGGTGGTGTGACATACAATCCGATGTTATGAGAGCGGACTGTGATTCTTACGGTACTTGAACCATCTGAGAACCATTTCGGAGTTGCTTCAGTTGTTACAGACACTCCGTAGAGAGCCGAGTCAATGTTCCAAGCAGTTGTGTCAACAATGCAACTGAAGGTCCCTGCAAAGTAGGTCCAGTCAGCTGAAGTGAACGTCTGGCCAGCAATTGTTATGGAAGAGATGTTAGCCGGATTCACCGTAATGGTTGCGTTGTCAAGATCGGTTATTGTAAGTGAAATGTTTGTGTTCCATCCCCAGGGAGACTCTGCGGGTGGACTCACAGTAACTCTGAGGTCATGCGACCTGATTGTCACCGGAACATTCGAGGTACTATCATCGAAGTACTTCTCTAGATCAGTTCCGGTGGTATGCACTCTCACCGATACTGAGTAGGAGTCGACTGTCCACTGACTTGTGTCCAACATGAAACCAATAGTGACCGATTCGGTACCTGAGTAGTAAGTCCAGTTTGAGGCGGTGAATGTCTGTACTCCGTAGGTTGACACGACCTCTACTCGGGAGAAGTTACCTTCACTGATCAGTTGCGCGGAGTTATCGATATCTTCTACCGTTACGTTCAGCCAAGTGTTCCAGCTCCAAGGTGTATCAGCAGGAGGTAGTACAGTCAGTCGCGTATAGTGACCTCTCACAACGACTGTCAGAATCTTGGTCTGTGCCTTGTGTCCTGATGCTGACGCCTCAACAGTGACTGTGTATTCACCTGGCGCCACACCAACAGTTCCTAGCGTGACCTCCCATAGTTTGAGAGTAGCGTTGTATGTTGGTCCAGACAGACTGCCCACAATAGTCTGTGCCTCCCAATCGAGTGTAACAGAGATGTCGGGAGCCGCATCAGTGATTGGTCGCACAGAGATGAAATCGAAGAGATCAAGGTTGAAAGTGAATGAGGATGTGTGCGTTGCAGTGATTCGGGCTTGTACTATACCAGTTGGAGAAACAAAGTGCGCAGGGCTCAGAGACCTCCATGTCCTTGTTGTATCCGTATCAGGTGAATAGTCTGAAATGATTGTTACCCAGTTGTCAAGTGTGTAGTTGTAGGCCCAGACAGATCCGGACACCTCAGAAACACTGAAGCTTCCTTCAAGTTTGAACAGCATCGCTGCCAAGTCGGATACACTGACATCGTAAAGTGAAATATTCGTTTCAAGGTCAACGGATATTGCGTCTCCGAAACTAGCAATTGATGCGTAGATATTGTTCGACGAGTATGTATCGGTAACATCGCCGGTCAATATTCCAGTTCCCACGTTCAGTGCTGTTGGATTGGCTGCGATTGTGTCATCGTAGCTGATGTAGAAGGATCTCGAGTAGTCCCAAGCAATATCATATGTCGTTTTGTCAACCCTGAGCCCCTCATGTGAGATTAGCTGGGTCTTCTCCTGAACATTGATTGTAATTGATGTAGCCTGTGCAAAGTCATAGTACTGTCTTGTTACATTGACAGAAACAAGATACGCACCTATTGTGGCAACGGATGTGTCCAATGCACCAGCATACCAGCCATTGCCGGCATAACCCATTACTCCAGAGCCAAGACTCCAATTGTAGTAGGCTGTCGCTGCCGGAATGCCGAGACCTGTTTCCAAGTCCACGAACCTGAATCTGGCGGAAACAACATCGCCTCGGTACGCATCATAAACAGCAGACTCGACCTCGATGGTAGTCCTGTGATAGATATAGAATGTTGAGTGCATCAGTCCTACTGAAGTGCCATTTGTCCAAGATGCAACCGAAACAATCTCACCTGGAATCCACTGGGACGGAATGGTGATGTTAGCTGTGCCGGTGCCATTCTGGTACGTATGCACCCCGCTGACATCGAGAACACCATTGTATTCCGTGTAAACCAGCAGTTCTTCACCATCATACATCATGATGGTTCCATTACCATAAGTGGTTGGAGGAGAGGATGACTCGTCCAAGAATGACACATCTACACGCATGTCAGAACCCGGATAGAACGTGTCAGTCTGGGTCCAGCTTGACCCTCCTGTCCAGTACGTAGCTGCATCAGCGTAGTTTGGTGATGTAGAGCTAATCTTCCAGTATCCATAATGCGGTGTGCCGCCCACTCCGGTCCCACTGACAGAGCACTGCAACACCGAACTAGAAGAATGATATGTTGCATTGTAGTAAGTTGTCCCGGTTAATTGCGTGAAATCAAACCCGTCCAAGACGCTGACTAACGTCCAGTCCTTAGGAACTGACATGTTGAAGTATTGATACGTATAAGGATCTCCCATCTCTTGCGTGAACAACCTTGAGTACCAACTCACATCGGTGTTATTGCCAACTGTGTACGTATTGGTGTCCAACGTTGAGTCCCTTGTAATTGGTGCATAGAGTTCCACTGTGAATTCCGTGCCAGATTCGTTTGATCCAAACTCGAAACTGACCTGTCCAGTCCACGGTCCGGTAAGAGTGGCGTAGCCCTTTCCTCCGACACCTGTGACGAACTGTGCCGTATTGACGGTATCATCAGCATCTCTTACACTCAGAGTGACAGCCTCGGCTAGTCTTGATGTCCTCAGAGTTAGACTCACATCATCACAGTAGAGGATTCCTGTTGTTTGAAACTGCGTATTGATGAATCCCTCAATTCCTAGACCAATCACAACATCACCAGGGAAGTTGAATATCGCAGGATCCAAGTTGATGGAGAATGTGGTCCAGTCAAGATCTGAGGAGAAGCGTTCGCCCCCAGTAGGCAACTCCCATTTGGACCCGTTCACAAAGACATATGGTAGCGCATTTTGACCATTTGATCCAGTAGAGGTGGTGATTTTGTACGTAATGTTTAGTGTCGCACTCACTGCATCGCCCTCATTGACAGTGACAGTCTGGTTCCAAGACCCCCAGTAATCCACTTTGGTCTTTCCACCTGATGTTCTCTCAATCTCAATCCAATCTTCTACGGTATCATAAGTAGCCGTGATGTAGTTGTAAATGTCGCCCACCACATCGACTTTGGTCCAGTTGTTAGGTTGGCCAACTGTATCCTGAGAGAAATCACCATTCAGAACCCAGTCGTTGAGATGGTACATTCCAGAAGAAATGGCAGTAACCTGAGAAGTAGTCCAACCGCCAGGCAGGTCCCAAGTGAGACTATTGAATACAGTTGATTCATTTCCATACGCAGTCCGAGGGTTGTAAGTTCCATTCGAGAACTCTACAACGCTCAGGAGCGTGCCTGAGCCGGTCGTTGAGGACGGAATGTCGGAGAGTACTGGAGCACTCTCAGGATAGGCAGGAGTTTGACCCACTTCGTCGACTTGGACAACTCCTGGCGTCGAGGGGTTCCAAGGAGCCTGGAGCAGCATGGCTGGTCCTAGAAGCAGAATACCAAAAGATAGTAACATTACGAATTTTGTCTTGGAGTTCATTACGTGGTCACCACTACTGTCTGGCCTTCATCTCTCATCGTCATGAGAAACGAATCCCGAACTATTCATCCGGAATGATATGAAATCGGACTACTGATTTCGATATGATGTAAGATTAGGCTCTATGAGGCTAATAATAAGAAACCTATGACGTAGGTTCCTTCCAGAAATAGCGCATAATATGCGATTTTTCGTAGGTTGCGAGAATAACCGAGATTCCCTACAGAAGCAGGTGGATGTTGAGAGCGGAGTCGGTCGCCAGGATTGTGGGAGGGGGAGCTATCAGTGTTGAGTTTTGGGGGTTTGATGGGATAATTAATCCCCAAGCGTTCAACTCCACTCGTAATGACATGTTTTGAGGGCAGGATAAAGAAGTATGTAACACTAACTCGTCCACGAATCTGCTTATGCTCTCCACACCAGATCAATACCTAGATGAACTGCAAACTGCACAATCTTAAAATGGGCTCTCGTCGGACCAAACTACAGTCGCCCGACGACACATCTGGTTCTCGATGAACTTCGTCGAATTGCTATGGAATAGAAAGTGAACGTAATGGAAGCCGCTAGACAACAGCTCAGAGGTAAGATAAGGGAGCTAAAGGCACTGCAAGGTAGGCATAGTTCGTTCACCACAATCTACGTCCCTCCAACCAAGAGTCTGATGGACACAATCGCCTTTGTAAAGATGGAACTTGCCGGTGCTGAAAACATCAAGAGCAAGCAGAACAGAAAGAACGTCCAAGACAATCTCACAGCGATATTGAGTGATCTCACCAGAATTGGCAAGCTCCCCGAAAACGGGATAGCTTTCTTCTTTGGCATTGTTGAGGAAAGCGGTACGACTCGTGAGATAAGAGAAACGCTCATCCCACCCTCACCGATATCTCAGTTCATATACGTATGTGGAAGAGAGTTCATCCTAGATGAGCTAGAGGACATGATTAAGCCAAAGAGCCTGGTTGTCATTGTTCTCATAGAGGGCGGAAAGGTCACCATTGGCTACCTTCGGGGAAAGCACATGGAACTTGTGCGAGACGAAGACTTCTACATCATTGGAAAGACCCGTGCTGGCGGTCAGAGTGCAAAGAGGTATCTCAGGCTCAGAGAAGAGAAGATGCATGAGTTCTTCAAGTACGTAGCAAGGATGTTGGACAATCTTCTGTTGGATAATCTCGACGGCGTTGATGCAATCGTGCTTGGCGGCAACACTATCCGTTGCCAAGAGTTCCTTGAAAAAGGCGGGTTAGACTACAGACTTCGTGAGAAAGTCGCAGAAGCAATCATTTCGGTGAGCATCATCGATGAAACCGGACTCTATCAAGCAATGAAGGAGGCTTCTCGGATTCTGAAAGAGACCGAGATCTATGCAGAACGTGTGGCTTGGGAGGCGTTTATGGAGGGTCTCATGAAGGGCCTCAATACAGTAGCCTACGGCAAGAAAGAGGTGAAACAGGCTCTCACAGAAGGCCGCGTGGCTCAACTGATGGTTATCGAAGACGAGTCCGATCTCCTGGATGAGATTATGGAACTCATCTTATCAACAAAGGCAGAGCTTATGATTTTCTCGAGCCATACGGAATCAGGAACACAACTCATGGGGTTTGGTGGCATCGCTGCCAGACTAAGATGGTAGAGGAAACGGACTACTCTTCCGGTGGCTTTGGAAGCTCAGCGAGGGTTTCGATATCAAGAACCCATCCAGTCAGCTCCTCAGCGATTTTGTCTATGTATTTCATCAGAGACGTTGAATACCTCGAGAGATGTTTGCTCTCAATGCTCTTCCGTTTATTCTTGAAGTCATCGATTCTTTTTGGTAAGCCCTTCATCCATCGTTCCAGTATTAGAGTGGCCTTTTGGTCTTCAATCACACTGCGAGCTGGTTTGGATTTCTTCTTCAACGCCATCAGTTCTTCCACGATCTTCTGTACGGTAATAACTGATCTCACAAGCAACCGAGCTTTGTCCTTTGCACCGGGATCTCGTGTGGTGTAGTAAGCCCCTTTGAGAGCGCCTTTTGCAGAGAGCACTTCCTCGTAGAATTCACGCAGTTTGCTCATACTCACCAGCTCGTAATCACTCGAAATGCTTCTTGTGGTTCCTTTGTATCATCATGTCTAGTTTCAAATCAGGCTATAAAGCAACGTATTTGCAGGCGTGAGTCTTGCTATGTGGACATTGTCTACACTTTGACTTACTTGGTGATGCCCTTGGTTTGCGTCCGCTGAACCACACTTCGTCGAGTTTCGCTAGCGTCTTCAAGACCCTGCTAGGTCTGAACTTCCGCACGAAGACCTTGCCACTTCCGCATCTTATACAATCCGTAGCACTCTTTTTTTCCAGACACATTGCTGCCTTGTGTTGGAGGCAATAGATTGTCGCCAATCTCGTTTTCTGGCAGGAAACTCCACGCTCCATCAGAGCAACAGCATAAAGGCCAGCTTGGAACATGTCGTGCTCCTTGATACGTTCAGGAAGAACTCTTGTTGGGAACTTCCTCTCAACTACCAAGTCGAGAATAGGTCCGGTCTTCCAATGAAGAACAGCTTGATCGAACCGTCCCACGAATTTGTGACCCATTGAGAAAACGGACTGCTCATTGAAGAGATAGTGCTTCTCTGATTCCCTCATTTTCTCTGGAAGATTGAGAAACGTTCGCAAGCTCCATTGCGCGGGAGTTGACCGTCTGAGCAGACCAGCTACTCCAGGTCTCATGAAGTACTTGAATGATACGAGAAGAAGTGACACGACCACTGTTGCGAATGGAAGCACGTCAAGTACTAAGTTCATGATGCTCACCAGAGAATCCACGCAACACCCACAAGAACCATCATCAGGAACAGCAGAATCCGAGTTAATGGACTCATTCCAGACTTGGAGTATCCAAGTGCCCCCGCCTTTTGATGGAGTTGTTCACCCATTCTGCTGGCAGGAGTGCTGGAGTCCCCCAACCTCTTTGTGAGGAATTAACGGTACTCACAGAAGTGCTGTATTCTGAGATCACTCACTTCCCTATTCTTGCCTGGAGGAATGAGTTCGGTTGTCTTGTCAGTCATGACGTCTCATGAGAATGTTCCTCATCCTCATTGAAAAGCAGCACTACAATCATCATGCACATCTAGAACACAATACAAAGAGCGTTTCTCGTTCGGTCCAACCCCATCGGTCTGCAATCAGTCCATGTTATGCCCTTGATTAGATTCGAGGTTGATTTAAAACTACAAAATGCATCAAGAACTCACAGCGTTTCCGCTTGCTTGAGAAACTAACAGGGTGATGCAATGTCTGATGAACACTACGATGGAGCAACCATCGGAAGAGTATTGATTTTCGACGATTCTGAGAAGGTGAGTTTTCCAGCAACTTTCAAAGAGGGAATGAACAGTGAGATGGGCTTAATGGTAATGGTATACAAGGACAAGCACATCAAGATATTCCCTGTTGATGAGGAGAAGGTTAACTACCTGAGTATAGAGATTGGAAAGCTGACCAATGATTTTCTCATGAATCTCTCTCAAATTTTCAAGCGATGCGGACTTGTAGATCTCCTGTTTTCAACCGGAGTCTGTCTTCGAGGAACGCGTTGTTTCTATGAGTGCTACTTCAATCCAAACCAACTTTCTGTTTCCATTGACGAGCTGGCAGAGTCGCTTCAAGCACTCGAGGGAGTCAAGAAGATCATCATGGACGAAGTTGCAAAATAGGACATAACCTATTCTTTACATTTTGAGAGTGAACTTGAGGACGGTCATCATTAACTTGAATCCACAAAGAGGGAATCAAAGAGGGCGTCAGCAGCTCTGAATTCAGCGACCCTACCGTCGAACCCAACTAGTTCATCAGAGAACTCGCTTTCGAACTGTTCAAGAAATGTGACTTGCTTGATCCTCGCGTCGTATGTGTCCTTGTCAGTCAAGAGCGCACAGGTGACATGTTCCCCATGTTCGAGTAACACTGCAATGTCCTGATGAACAATCGATTGAAGTTCGCCTCGTGCGCCTTCTTTGAGCTCTGTGGCAAAGATTGAGACCGCTGAAATCAGACCCGCTACCATTGAAGGGTCGCTCGTTAGCTTTTCATCGATGTATCTGGAGTATATTTCAAGACCAGCTTCACGGATCATCACGATGCATCCTAGGATGGTGAATGGAATCTCACGTGGTTGAACAAGAGGAACAGTCATACTCCGGATACGGCGTGTGATCCTGTCGGTCATCTCCGCTAGGGATTCATCGATATCCAGTTGCCTGATGCTTTGTTCCACCAGTGTTCGAAGGGACTTCATCCCAGAGGATTGACAGAGTTTGAGCGCACTGTTTAGGATTTCTCGAGCGATATCCTGTTGTCCTTCTGCTTTTTGGATATCAGCTTTCAACATCGCAACCGTCACACTGATACCATGGAGACTCTGCTCATTGGCCAGTTGTTCCAATCGTGAGAGTAGGAGTTGCGCACTCTCGATATGTTGGTGGTCTTCTGTTTCAGTGAACACTAGTACTTCCGTTTCAATCAATCCTTTCAGAATGGGTACTCCAAAAATTACTTGGGGAACTTTCTCGATGAGCCTTGAAGCACGCTTGTAGCTACGAAGGGCTGCTGTGTTGTTCCCACCTATACTCTTAATCTTTCCACGAGTTATGTAGTAAATGACGCGATCCATTTCATTTCCAAACTGAAGTGTTAACTCCAAGCCACTCTCCAAATACTCTGTGGCTTCATTCATTCGCTTGAGAAGTGCAAGAGCTTCAGCCATTCGGAAGTGGGCGCGAGGCCACTTTTCCAATCTATCAAAGTATTTCTCTAGAATTTCCACTGCCTTTCGTCCTTGACCTGCATTGACATAGACTCTGGCTAAATTCAAAGGAGTAAATCGGATATTGAGTCCGTTTGACTCTGAGATTTCGATACCATGGTTGAAACACTCTATTGCTTGATCAACCTCACCAAGAATTTCAGAGATGAGACCTAGGGTATTATATGTGAAGGCCATGCCCCGACGATCGTCAAGATGTTCGAATAATTCAAGAGCCTTGCCTGCTTGTTCGATTGCTTTTGTTGCATCGAAGTTCTTGTAAAATCCAGCCATCCATCTAAATGAGTGGGCCTTTTGGAGTTGGTCATCAAATTCGGAAGAGAATCTGAAAGCAGTTTCAGCGAATTCCAGCGATTGTTCTAATTCGCGGGTCCATAGATATCGAACCTCTGAACGCCTAACATAGATCTCAGGTGTAAAACAAACGAATCCATCTTGAGATTTTGCTAGTTTCTCAGCTTTCTCTGAGATAGCCATGAATTCATCAATACTGCAACTAGCTGGTTC
>JAUVHR010000300.1 GCA_030593165.1 Candidatus Thorarchaeota archaeon | reverse complement strand
GCTGTCTATATATTTCGTTAGTTGTTAAAGGATTTTGTATTGCCGTCATTAGGTTCATATTGTACCTTTTGCCGGCAAATATATTTAGTCTGCTTTTGCTCATACACTCATCATATTGTTCCCGCGTTTCATACAGTTATTGTGATCTACGGATAGTCAGCAGTTCATTTCCTCTAACATCAGATTCATGCACAATGCTCCACATACCCAGAAATCGAGTGATGCGATCTATCGCAATAAGAAGTATCCAAATAAGCCGGGTTATCCTCGGTGGAAGCTATCAGTACACGGTAACTGAGTATAGCTGCAGGTGATAGCAGGGTCAAGATGAACTATCGGTATTCGACAAATGGATACAGCATAATAGACCATTCATTATGAGGAATGCTATGGTCGTGAGTGCACCATTACAAGCTTCAACCATATGATAATGCCCGGATTGAGATATGCATTTGGTTGGTCCGAAGATGCTGCCATCACTGCCTCCAATTGTCGATGCATTGAAGGCAATGGAGGAATTGATAAAGAAGAAGAAGGGTAAGGAAGTGATGGTCGCATGTGAGTAAAACCATTCGAAAAATCGACGGGTTCTGAGTGACAAAAGTGAGTGATAAAAATGTGGATCAAAGACAAGGTGGCTAGGCGAAGGGCTTTACTATGGGATGCCTAACCTAATATAGTTTATATCGTGAAACAGGAGGTAAGCATTCAGCGCGCAATGACTATAGGGTCTACATGGACTATCTTCAGCAAGCGATGACTTAGAAACAGTCTACGGGCGCCCTCGCGCATAGAGCCAAATGCACCGTACAGGTAGGCAAGAGAGTATGGTCACAGTATTCATCATCGATGACGAAGCCATCCTGCATCGGCTTTACAAGGACGTTTTCGCAATCAAGGGACATCAAGTGATTGCTGACGCGTACGATGGTTCTGAGGCCGTAGACAAGTTCAAACAGATGGACCCAAAGCCCGATGTCATCATCCTAGATCATCGAATGCCCAACAAAGACGGACTCGAAGCAATGTTAGAGATTCTGGCGTTAGATCCAAAGGCCCGCATCGTGTTCATTAGCGCAGATGCCAATGTGAGGGAATCTGCAATGACTAGTGGAGCCTCGAGTTTTGGCCTGAAGCCGGTGACTATCAGACACATGCTTGACCTAGTTGAGAGTGCAGTAGAGGAATAAGAGTGCTCAGATGGGTCATTCAGGTGTCCTGGAACGTCATCTCGGAGGCATGGTTATTCTGTCAGACAAGTCTGAGATGAGAGTAGTAATAGCAAATGATGTACCGTTACTAGGGGCATTATTGCGACTATCGATTGAGGATGCAGGTTTTGAGGTTGTCAGAGAGGTTTTCCAGAGCACTGAACTGCTCATAGCAGTGAGTCAACATCTACCTGACATTGTCATTCTCGATCTGGAACTCCCTGAAGTGGAGAGCATTAAACTCATAGAGAGTCTCCTTGACCTTGACTCAACCCTTGCGATTGTAACCGTTTCTAATTCGGAGGATGATTTGGGCGAGATGGTTTTCGCCGCAGGTGCGAGGGCATTCCTTCGGAAGCCTTTCAGCATGTATGATCTAATTGACATTGTCAGGAAGGTCGCGCCTGTTTATCGAAGTCACTGCTAGACCTTGATACAGCGGAATATCATTCAAATGAGATGTGCTCCATCGCATGATTAGTGATATATCGGTAGTGCCTTCTGGTCCTAGCTGCATGCGGATAAAACCACTAGAACCTTAAATTGAGTGTTTGAGATTCTTCGGAAGGTCCAACCGATAGATAATTGGTGTTTGAATAGCCTTGTCCAAGAGTTCAGTAATACCGGAGTTTGCTATGCATGAGTATGGACTAGATTCCTCCGAGATCGAGGACCTTGAAAGAAGCTTAGCCACGGCCATAAGGACAGGCAATGACCGATTCATGGCCTTCACCGATATCTTGGTTGAGTATGTTAGGAGCGGTGAATGGAAAGGCAAGAGTCCCAGCTTCGTGACTATGTGCGCAAAGGCATCCTTTCTTCGCGGACTGTACAGCTACAATCAAGTCTTGGCTAAAGGAGCCCCGAACATAGCGTGCAAAGGATATGCCGCGGCTGCTTACTGCAAGCAGAGCCTAGATCCGCGATGGATGAACAATCTGCGAAACCATGTGAATCAGGCGTGGCAAGCACGAGATCACATCGTATTCGCAGAGCTTTCGGGTCTGCTTGCGTCAATACTCATGGATCTTGGCTATGCTGACCGTGCCAAAACAGTAGCTTTTGAGAGCATTGAAAAAGTAACAATGACAACGAGCAAGAATGCAGAGATACGCAATAGAGTCCAGGCAGCACTACTTAGACCACGGATTATGCTTGCGTCGATATCACGAGAGTCGGAACCTAGAGAGGAAGTCTTGATTCGGTTAGATGGTGCAGAGGAGGCAGCAAGACATCTTGATCATCAACTAGCACTTGCAGACATCAGCTATCAAAGAGCCCGGGTCATGGAAGAGGTCCACGAGTACGAAAAGGCAATGGATCTAGCTATCTATGCTCTTCGGAAGTACGAACGAATGGGTTACCTACAGGGTGTAGCCAATGCACGGAACATCAGAGGAGTGGTCTTTCTGGACCGTGGCGAGGTGCAAGATGCCAGAGACCAGTTTGAGGAGGTCTTGGGGATTCAGCAGCAGCTAAACAACCAAATCGGGGTGGCCAACTCCTTCATCAATGTTGGAGAAATCGACCGGGTTTTGGAACAGTTCGACCAGATGGAAACATACAACCGCAAGGCGCTGGAAATAAGCCAAGAGGCAGAGTACATGAGAGGTATCGCGATTTCCAAGATCAACCTTGGTGATGTTGCATTAAGACGCGGCGGCATAGACGAGGCAATTGAGCTTTACGAAGAAACAATCTCCTTGGCTGAGAGCTCGGGAATGAAAGATCTCCTGTGTTTCGTTCTTTTCTTAGCAGGGGATGCGCATTTCTTGAAGAGAGAGTTCGATCGCGCACTCGAACTGTATCGAAAAGCAAAGGAATTCTCAACTGAAACAGGACACTCGGTACATTCATTCATCGCAGATGTAAGCGAGTTGATGACTAGTTGGGCTAGCGAGGAAAAGCCACGCGCAGAGCTGCTTGAGTCAGTGAAATCCATTGTAGGACCACCATCGAAGTGGCTGGAGAAAAAGGATGCTTCCATGATGCGAGATTTGTACCAGATTGTAGTGGAGGATCCTTCCGTCGAAACTGAGCTTTGCGTCTTCTATGATTGGGAAATGAATTTCCAGTGTCGCGCGGAACGCAATTCCCTCAAGAAGGAGTGTTTTGGCAATCTGTTTTGGATGGGAGGCCTCTGCAAACACTTCAAGGATTTCCTTGAATCACTAGGCAGTTAGGAAGTTCTGGGACAACTGCAGGCAATTCTGTTTTCGGCAGCACACCTTGGTGTTTTTTGCATCTCCTAGAGTGAACAATAGAGCCACAGGAATTCATGGTTTCCTTGCATCGTCTTTCGCGTCAAGGAGTAACACTGTGTATTACAAGGTCCAATATACTAGGCAACATCTGTATTGGTCAGAAGTAAACGATACTTGTTGGCGAAGCGCACTCGCAATCAAGTTTCTTTCCAAGTTTCCTCCTACCTCAAGTCGAGAACGACTCTCTACCCTAATGAGTGCCGGATGTACTAGCTCGAACCAACGTGTACTCCTGGCAACAGAATGAACATGCGTGTACTGGAGCAGAAGAAGAACGGCGCGCTTTTCCTAGGTGTCGTTTGACTCTTTGAGCAAGACGGGGATGTGCTCCCCAGTACACGCTACCATCTGTTCTCTCATGAGCCCCCTACATAACGTTTACTTGCATTCTTCAGTTGAAAGAAGTCAAGATTCAACGGGATTAATGTTCCATATCGGATTTCATTGACCGCGACGGGATACTATGTCCAATGTCGACACCCTGTTATGATCATTGGGGCAGGGCCAGCAGGTCTAATTGCCGCCAGAGTCCTTACCGAACTGGACATTGACTATATGCTACTGAGCAGAGAGAAGGTGCCAGGAGAGAATAAGGCGTGTGCCGGCTTCATCCCGTCTGGCGCTCTCCGCGATTTCGGTATAGACACTTTACCTGGAGCACATCCAGTAACAACAGTGCGCATGAAGTTCCCAAGGCAAGATATGCAGACAGTGGAATTCGGAGCAAAGGTCGGTGTAAACGTCAGCCGTGCAAACCTTGGTATGACGATGCTGAAGCATGTTGGCACAGGTAGTGGAGAGATACGTCTCCAGACCGAGGTAGGGCAGGTAACCGTCAAGCAGTCTGGATGTGAGTTAACACTCCACAAGCAAGGACAATCCGAGAAATTAACGTCAGAGATTGTGATTGATGCAAGCGGCGTAAACCCGGTATCACTGAAGACGGTGCAATTGCGAGAGCGCCTTCCTGATCATCTTATGGGCTACACAGCTCAATATCAAATGGAGCTCTGAATGGAGTGAATGATTTCTACTATGGCAGTGATTTTTCCCCCAACGGATACGCCTGGGTGTTTCCCCGCGGTCACGACATTGCAGTGGGCACAGGGGGACTGCTTAGGTTCTTCAAGGAAGAAAAGAAGCGCATGTTCGACTACCTTGATC
>JAUVHR010000032.1 GCA_030593165.1 Candidatus Thorarchaeota archaeon | reverse complement strand
AATGGAGAGTACAAATCGCAATCTCTAAAGCGTGGTTCCTGTGAGAATCGAGCAGGTGTTAGAAAGTGATTGTAGGACTGCTCATTAATCCCATTGCAGGTATGGGTGGACGAGTTGGTCTAAAGGGCACAGACGGTGTTGTTGAAGAGGCCATTAGGCGCGGTGCAGAACCAATAGCTCCGGGTCGTGCTCGAGAGTTCTTAGAGACCCTCTCCAAGATCCTGAATTCCGTAGAAGAGTATGAATTCAAGCTCATCACTTGTCCCGGAGAGATGGGTGAGAGAGTGGTCAAAGAAGTCGGCATAAAGGCTAGTTCTGCGACCACAAAGATGGAGTCCGCAACAACCGCAAGAGACACGCGTGAATGCACAAAGGCCCTGTATGAGGCTGGTGTTCGCTTGTTAGTCTTCGTGGGGGGTGATGGGACCGCTCGAGACATTCTTGATGCAGTCACTGAGCACGGTCTAGACGACCTTCTAGTCATAGGAGTTCCCTCTGGAGTGAAGATGTATTCTGGAGTGTTCGTCGTCAATCCACGTGATGCAGCGGAGGTTGTGCGACTGGTCGGAGAAGGCGGTGCTGGGCCAACTGAGTTCGAGATCATGGATGCGGACGAGGAAGCAATCAGAGAGGACCGTTTCATTATTCGTCTCTATGGGTACCTCAGTGGTCCATCTGTCCCGGCTAGATTTCAAGGCGCGAAACAAGCTAGCCCTGAGACCATTGACGAGCATGATGCACAGGAAGCAATTGCGAAATACATCGTTGAAGAGATGATTTCTGGTGGAGCATACATATTCGGCCCCGGCACGACGGTCAAGACAGTGACTGACATTCTTGGCGTAAAGAAGACCACCCTTGGAGTTGACTTGTATGTCGGCGAAGAGATGTACAACGATGTCAACGAGTCAAGAATACTCGAGATTGTGAAAGACTTCTCGAATGCATGGATTGTGGTGTCACCCATAGGTCACCAGGGGATGCTGTTTGGTCGTGGCAATCAGCAAATCAGCCCGGCAATCATCAGGCTTGTCGGGAAGGATAACATCCGCGTCATCAGTACTCCATCCAAGCTTAGGGGAATCTCAGATGGAACATTGAAGGTGGACACAGGTGACCCTGAGGTCGATGAGATGCTCAGAGGTTACATTCGGGTAATCACCGATTACAATGAGATTAGGCTTACAAGAGTGACCTGACAGGCATACTTTTCTCTTTCCCAGCAGGAAATGAGTCCCAACATCAATACATTCATATATCGCTATTATTCGATGAATATTTCACACCGATTTTGTGGAATCCCACCTCTAGCAGCGAGGACTTCCTTTCTGCTGGATTCAACGGATACGATTACCGGAAAACCTGAGTGAGTGGATAATGTCACGCGATGGAGAACCGAACCCAGATTCGGAGAAACAGGAACCCTCGGAAAGGGGAAAACAACTGGGGGCCTTCGAGAAATACTTGCCTGCGTGGGTTGCCATTTGCATGCTTGTTGGGATTGTTTTCTCGCAAGTCATCCCGGGTATTGGTGAGGCTATTGCTTCCTGGCAAGCTGGAGGAATCTCTATCCCCATTGGAATTTGTTTGTTCCTGATGATGTACCCTGCGATGTTGAATATTCAGGCTTCTGAGCTAAAGAAACTCAGGAATGCACCAAAACCCATTATCCTTACGCTATTCTCAAATTGGATCGTGGCTCCCCTTGTAGGAGTAGGCCTTGCGAATCTCTTCCTCCCCGGGAACGAGCAATTGATAGTGGCGGTGATTCTTCTTGCTTCAAGTCCCTGCACTGCGATGGTTCTAGTTTGGGGGCACATCGCGGAAGGCAATCAAGAGCAGAACATAGTTAACACAAGCTTGAACACGGCGACGATTATCGTCCTTTATGCGCCCATAGTTGCACTTCTCACAGGGATTTCGGACATCCCACTAGACCGGTGGGCCTTGGTGATTTCCGTACTAGTGTTTATCGGAGTCCCACTGGTGATTGGAATGATTACCAGAAGATCAATCGTGAATAGGAAAGGAACGGACTGGTTCGAACACAAATATCGCCCAGCGGTAGGAAAAGTAGCTTTGATGGCCTTGCTGATGACCTTGGTGGTACTCTTCTCGCTTAACGGGAAAGTGATGCTAGAGAATCCTGATCTCCTCATCCTCGTGTCAATCCCTCTCTTAGTCGGGTTTGCGATTGTAGTAGGCTATAACCTCTTTGTAGTACGTGTGGCGAATCTCGCGTACCGGGAAGGCGTCATTACCGTTATCATCGGCTCATCAAGTCACTTCGAGATTGCCATCGCATCTGCAATCGCAATCTACGGGGTCGGGTCCATTGCCGCACTTGGCACGACAATGGGGCTATTCTGGGAAGTTCCTGTGATGCTAGGCCTCGTCTATCTTGCTAGGTATTTACATAAGAGAGGTTTCTGGAAAGGAGTGATCAACAATGACTCTTGATAGGCAGACCACGTGGAGAGCGGAATTTCACAAAGCCCTTGGCAACCCTGTGCGTTTACAAATAGTCGACTTTCTTGCTGATGGTGAACAATGCCAGTGTGAAATATTCCCGAGAATAGGACTGTCACAATCAACTATTTCGACCTATCTCACACAAATGACCAAAGCTGGCGTATTGAGTTTTCGAAAGGATGGCACTCGAAAACTGTACAGTATCGCCAACTCAGACATTAAGAAAGTCATTGGGAAGATACGAATGCTTGCTGAAGAGCGAATAAGGGCATAGTCTGGGAATACGCGAATTCTCAGACTGTTCGAAGCTAGTCCCTTTGTCTTTGCCAGATTAGGCAAGCGGCAATCAGTACAAACGGCAGCACAGTAAGGCCTATGCCCACGAAAATGATGACCGATGATGGTATGTTGAACAACCAAGGTCTCTCTACGCTGATTGGGACTGACAGTGCGTAGTTCTCTGAGCGATAGAGTGTTTTCGAGGAAGTGAAATTGACATAACCATAGAGAGTCTGTCCTGCTTCAAGGTCGAACGGAAAAGGGTCTCCGATGGCATTGGCTAGCCAGAAGAACGCTGATCCATTTGCTTCCATCAAGTCCGGATCGTACTCGTGTCGCCAGGCTGTGACAAATGAGTCATTGTCGAGAGAGAGCAGGAGTGCGGCTTCTACAAGTCGCTCATCATCTGTGAAGTTGAACTCATAGTAAACCTCAAGCGAAAGCTCCGTCGCAGTTGAGTCAGTGATAAACAGAAACTGTGTCACTCTCACAGGTGCCTCATCGTTACTCACGAAGTGGTTGAGCCCAATGACTACAGAAGAAGCACTCAGTAGCATCATGACAGCAATAATCAATGGAAGTGTCCGAGTTCTCAACATGAAGGTATTCTCCTGTTTCCTAATAAATCCTGTTCGCCAAGCTGGGCGCATGTTTCAGTAGATAATACACAATTTCTGTAGTTAACATCAATACAACTACTGTTTCTGGAATTAGAACCATCAGAAGATACATAATTGTAGAGCTGTCTATGCCAAAGAAGGTGATCCAAGATATCATTCTGAGTGTATTTGGGGTTGAGATTAGTAACAAAACAGGAACGACCAGAGTTGCAGAAACGAACCTTTTCTTTGAGCCAAGATGTATACTTGTTCCTAAATCGTCATTCTGTTTGTTATAATTATGATATTGCCAAATGATATCCATGATCATAATTGAAACAGAAAGAAGGACTGGAGCCAATACAAAATAGAAATAGGTCAATCTCCACATTTGTATATTGAACCAAGTATACAGTAAATTGATTGTTATGGGAAGCCATGGGTACAAGATTAGTATACTCGTGATTATCCTCTTTTTCGGACGGAGGATTAGCCTCGCAATGATGTAGAGAATCACTATCCAAATGATTACCGAAGTAGGGTAGTAAATATCAGCCATAATCGTTCCAACTGTCCAATACAACCAACCCTTCTCTTTAATGAGAATTCATTTATCAATAATCGTGTTTATGGAGAACGCTGAAACATGAGGTGTCAGGATGATTGTTCTTTTGACAGACTTCGGAGAGTCAGAGTATGTAGGTATGATGAAGGGTGTTATCCATTCCATTCATCCCGCCGCACAGGTCATTGACCTCACTCATTCCATATCTTCCCAATCGATACGTGAGGGTGCCTGGGTTCTTCTTCAAAGCTATGGATTCTTCCCCCACAGCAGCATATTCGTTTGCGTTGTCGATCCGGGCGTCGGAACCCCGCGCGATGCAGTGGCTGTGCGAACTACGAACTATACCTTCGTCGGACCTGACAATGGTCTGATGTACCCGGCGGCCGTGAAGGATGGAATCAAGAATGTCTACACCATACCGATAGACGAGTCCAGCTCCAAGACATTTCATGGCAGGGATGTCTTTGCTAGAGTTGCAGGGCACTTCGCGTCAGGCCGAATTCTCAAGGACATCGGGGCCAAGAAACCCACACTAGATGAAGAACTTGTTTTCTTTCAGCGCGAGCAAGCAGGTGAGGTAGTACGAATCGACCGCTTCGGGAACATAGTTACAAACATCCCACCATCTGATAATATGACGGTCAGTCTTCAGGCTGATACAATTGAGAGGTCCTTGATCAGAGCTGAAACCTACGAACAGGGTCCTGAAGACGGTCTCTTTGTTGTTGTAGGAAGTTCAGGAACTCTGGAGATTTCCGCAAAGAATTCTAGGGCGGTGGAGATGCTTCCTCTCAAAGTAGGCGACAGACTAGTACTTGAGTGAATCTCAACCAGATGTTTGGTCCGGATAGAAGATGCAGTCTTCTTTAGCACAGTCTCGGTTCTTCTCCCAACTCCCGCATGACCCTAACTGTGGTATCTCACCAAGATCCATCCCCCGGTCATCTCGAAGAACCTCCATTGCGGCAGAGATTCCATACAGAGTTGCCCTCTTGCAGCAGCGAACCAAACCGTCTTCTGATTTCGTGAGGGCTGCAATAGTAGCTGCGTGCGCTTCCTTTCTCTGAGGTCCCCGTTTTGGCGTAGAGCCAAGATACAGCGCAATTGCTATTCCTGCACCAACACAGGCGCCGCAAGTGCCGGCATAACCACAGTATCCGCCCGGTATCTTGGAACCGCGTCTAATTCCATGACGCACAATGTCCACAGTAACTGGTTCTCCATCCGATTTCTTGAGACCTCTGTTTTTCATGGCAATCATTATCGCTGCTGGAACGAGGCTGTGATGTTCAGGACCATGAAAACTGAATGATGGGTGTCGGAAAGCAATCTCAACGATTTCCCGGGGCTCCGTACTCTTTTCAGATTCTGCCATCCTGTCAAGAAACACCAATGCTTCGGAGGAATGGCAATCATCACACACGAAGTGTCCCTCCGGGCAACTAATCTGTGAGGATGTTTCCTTGCCGCAGTAGTTACAGACAAGCTTCTGTTCTCTCTCTCCATAGGTCAATACGGTCCCACAGACCATACAAGCATAGTCGTGCTTCTCAGAGGATTCTGACAAGATAGGTTCAAGCTGTTCCTTTGCTCTCATGTGTTATTGTAAGTATTGGTGAGACCGTGCTATGACCAAGCTTTTCTGCGATAATAGACTAAATGCTCCAAATGAGATTCCACCTGGCCGAGAGCGATTATGGTTACTTTGGAGTTGTGTTCTCTCGAGAGACAATGAAGGCTGTGAGAGTGCTCCTACCTGGACCTCGGGACGTAGTCCTCAAACAAGTGAAGTTGGCTTATCCCGGAGCAAAGAATGACTCAAGTGGCATGATTGATCTGATGACACAGATTTCTGACGTTCTTGGTGGGGCTGAGACTACTATCTCCATGGATTATGTTGACACTTCACAGGTGACTCCATTTCAGCTACGTGTCCTTAAGGCTGAGCGTTCGATTCCGCGAGGCAAGGCTGCATCATACGCATGGCTTGCTCGAAAAGCAGGCACAAGAGCTATCAGAGCAGCGGGCAGTGCCTTGGCACGCAATCCCTTTCCCATAGTAGTTCCATGCCATCGAGCTGTGAGGTCCACACGTCACATTGGTCAATACCAGGGTGGACCCGAGATGAAGCGACGACTTCTCATCATGGAAGGTGTGGAATTTGATGAGCTAGGAAGAGTCCATGCTGATTGCTTTCTGAGATGAACTAGTCCGCTCGGCACATCTAAATATCTGCTGAACCAAGCCTTCACCATGGCGCGCGTTGTAGTTCTTGGAGGATGTGGAACCGTTGGAACGGTTGCCGTGAAGACGCTGAAATCATTCGATGACTTCTCGGAGATAATCGTTGCAGATCTCAACTACGAAGGAGCAAAGACTTGTGCTTCGGAGGTTGGTTCTGACACTTGTACAGCTGTTATGGTGGACGCTACGAATCCAGATAGCATCAAGGAAGTTATCGCTGGATCTGATGTGGTTGTGAACTGTTGCGGTCCTTTCTACAAGCTCGGACCGATAGTCCTGAAAGCAGTTATCGAGTCTGGTATCGACTACGTGGATGTCTGCGACGACTTTGACGCTACAGTACTGCTTCTTGAGATGGACGAGCTGGCGAAGAAGACTGGCATCACCGCTGTGACGGGACTCGGGAGCTCGCCAGGTGTAGCGAATCTACTTGCAAAGTTCTGTGCTGATTACATGCTCGATGAGGTCGAGTCCATAGACATCCTCCATGCTCATGGAGGCGAGCCAACCGAAGGCGCGGCAGTTGTTGCTCACAGAATACATAGTATGCTGGCTGACATCCCAATGTACCTGAATGGCGAATTCACTAACGTCCGGTACTTTGAGGAGAGTGGAAGAGCTCTTGAGGAAGATGTGCAGTTCCACGTAATCGGCACACATCGCTGTTATCCCTATCCACACCCTGAAACCATCACGCTGCCCAAATACATTGAGTGCAAGCGCGTCACAAACTTGGGTTGTGTGATTCCTACAGAGTACTACAGCTTAATTCAGAATGTGGTAAAGGCCGGAATGGTTGATGAGGAACCCATTGATGTGAAGGGTCAGATGGTATCGCCATTTGATTTTACCATCGCCTACATCTTGGATCAGAGAGAGCGAATCCTCAAGGAGACAAACTTTGGTACACAGCGAGGCTGCCTGAAGATAACAATGAAGGGCACAGTTGAGGGCAAACCCCATCAATTCGACTTCTCACTCGCTTCAAAGAGCCAGTCAATGGGCGAGGGGACTGGGATTCCTGCCGGGCTTGGTGGTATTCTTATGCAGAGAGGAAAGGTCTCAGGAAAGGGAGTTCTTCCACCTGAAGGCTGTATCAAGCCCCTTGATTTCCTGGGCCTCATGCAGCAATTCCTCAAACTTGACAAGATGACGGGAGGTGGCTCACCTCTCATCATTGAATCGATAGACCAAGAAGGAAAGATTGAGCGCTTGGAGATGTAGCGTTTTCACTTAAAAGACATAAACGACCAAGAAGAGCAAGCAATTCATGTCGTGGCTATCATGGTTCGGAAGAGAGTCCTCTTGGGCATAGCGGCAATCGGATTGGTCCTACTGTCTGCTGTAGTCTTAGTTGTGAATACGCCATCCAGTGGGAGCAGATACACCGATGCTCTGGTGTATTCTCGATTCCTTAGCGGAACTCAAGAGGACAGGGGTGTTGACATTGTGGTAGACAACTCTGGCTGTGTCTATATCGTCGGAGATACAAAGAGTCCAGACTTCCCACTAGTCAATGCATTTGACGAGACTCACAATGGCGACACTGACTGTTTTGTGGTGAAGCTAGACGCAAGCGGAGAAACAATACTCTATTCGACATTTGTGGGCGGTTCAGGATCTGAACAGGTGAAATCCATAGCTGTTGATTCCAGCGGCTGCGTCTATGTGACTGGAATGACAACATCTAACGACCTACCTACATCTCTTGGAGCACATGACTCCTCACTCAATGGTACTTGGGACTGTTTCTTGTTCAAGCTTGGACCGAATGGTGACTCTCTGGCTTACTGCACTTATTACGGCGGTTCTGACAGGGATTTTGGTGATGCTGTTTCTGTGGATTCCGCTGGCAACGCCCATGTTGTTGGAACGACCTGGTCAACAGACATACCACTTGTTGACGCATTAGATGAGGATTTGAACGGAACCATCGACTGCTTCATCTTCGAGATTGACACCTCCGGAGAGAGTCTTCTCTTCTCCTCTTACTGGGGTGGGACTGGCAATGACTATGGGGGTTCTTGTGTCTTGGATTCTCATGGCGATCTCTTCATCACAGGTACGACTTACTCGACAGACTACTACACTATCAGCTCGTTCGATGACACACATAACGGGAGGGGTGATTGTTTCATTCTCAAGCTGAACGGTTCCAACAATAGCGTAATCTACTCTAGCCTTGTTGGAGGGATACTTAACGACTATGGCTTGGACATCTGTGTTGATACTTCCGGATGTGCTTATGTGGCAGGTCGTACAATTTCTCCCGACCTACCGGTGGTCAATGCTTTCTGTGATTACTTCAGCGGCGGCGACCGGGACTGCTTTGTCCTGAAGCTGAGCGCAGACGGGCAATCCTTGCACTATCTGACATACGTGGGAGGTCCAAACGCTGATGATGTTGATGCAATTGCTATTGACGAGCACGGAAACGCATATGTCACTGGATTCACCCTGTCAGAATTCTTCCCCGTTGAGGATGCATATAGTTACAGGCACAACGGTGGACTCTGGGATTGCTACATCTTCAAGCTAAACGCTAGCGGAAATGGATTGGACTATTCAACCTACTTCGGAGGCAGGGACGGCGAAGAAGGGTGCGGCATCGCTGTTGACTCGACCGGAACTGTATATGTAACAGGATGGACCATATCATACGACTTCCCACTGTTGGGAATTGCCTCAGGTTCGCAGTTCCCCATTTCGGGTTACACATGTTTCGTTCTCAAGCTCTCGGACCTCACTGACACCGATGATGAAGGTCTGAGAGATGTCATTGAAGTTGATGTGGGAACAGATGTTTCCCTTCCTGATACTGACGCGGATGAGATTCCGGATCTGTGGGAGTACACCAACGGTTTCGACCCATTAGACCCAGAGGTCAGCCTTTGGGAGTTCATGCTGTACAATCCGCAGTGGCTTGTCCTTACTATGGCAATCACTGTATCGGTGCCTTCTTTCTTATTGTACTGGCAACGGTCTGGACGTTTGAGGCGGAACACAGAAGTTTCATCCTTGGTAGAAAATAAGTTATAGTGCTTTACACAATGGTACATGGTTATCTCGATGGCAGCTGAAAGCGGAGAGAAGTACATTCTTGCAATTGATCATGGAACCACTGGAATGAAGCTTGCTCTGACAGACAAATGTGGTGATATTCTCGCCTTTGAATTTGTGGAGACCCCACTTCGTCTTGTAGAGGGTGGAGGAGCTGAACAGGATCCAGAGGATTGGTGGAATGCCTTTGTAACATGTGCAAAAAGGCTCATCGATAAGGGTGTGGTCCCTGTAGAGAATATCGTTGGAGTATGTTGCTCGAGTCAATGGTCAGGAACTGTTGCTGTGGACAAAGATGGCAATCATCTCATGAACGCAATAATATGGATGGACTCCCGTGGAGCCCCCTATCTTGAGAAGATAATGAAGGGTATTATCAATATCCAAGGATATGGTGTCCTCAACCTTCTGAGATGGCTACGAAAGACTGCGGGTATACCCAGTGGAAGTGGAAAGGATCCAATTGCTCATATTCTATTCATTAAGAACGAGTATCCTGAGATCTATGAGAAAACGTTCAAGTTTCTTGAGTGTAAAGACTACATCAATCTGAAATTGACTGGAAAATTCGCTGCATCTTTTGACTCAATCATGCTCCACTGGATTACTGATACTCGTGACATTATGAATGTCAGATATGATAATGGTCTTATTAGGAAATTGAAGGTTGACAGGGATAAGTTCCCTGAATTGAAGCAGTCCATTGACATCCTAGGGAATCTCTCTCCCGAGGTAGCTGATCTGATTGGCCTAAGTCGAGAGACCAAGGTTGTTGTAGGTTCTCCAGATCTTCACTCAGCGATTATTGGCTCTGGTGCTATACGGGACTACGAGGGTCATATCTACGTAGGGACAAGTAGCTGGGTAATCTGTCATGTTCCGTGGAAAAAGACTGACATGTCTCATAACATGGCATCTCTACCGTGTTCGATTCCGGGAAAGTACTTCATAGCAAACGAACAGGAGACCGCTGGAGCTTGTCTTACTTTCCTTCGTGACAATCTGTTCTTTCCCGATGATCCCTCTCGATTTGGCAAACGAGAAGTGTACCAAGAGTTCGACAAGATTGTAGAACAAGTTCCTCCGGGAAGTCATAAGATGATATTCACTCCATGGCTATACGGAGAACGAACTCCAGTTGAGAATCATACAATCCGCGGAGGACTTCATAACATATCTTTGCCAGTAAAGAGGGAGGATATCATTCGAGCTGTCTTTGAGGGCATCGCCTACAACAGTCGGTGGTTATTGAATTCAGTGGAGAGTTTCATTAAGAGAAAACTTGACCCATTGAACATAATCGGTGGTGGTGCTCAATCAGATGTTTGGTGTCAAATCTATGCAGATGTGATGAACCGGACAATAAGACAGGTCAAGGACCCAATCTATGCCAATGCTCGTGGTGCAGCCTTGATTTGTGCGGTAGGTCTAGGTCTTTGTACATTTGATGAGATTCCTAACTTGGTCCAGTTTTCAAAGACATTTCAGCCCAATCCTGACAATCGCGAATTGTATGATGAGTTGTTCAAGGAATACCTCGGCATATACAAAAGCACTGAGAAGATGTATCGTCGGCTCAATAGGAGATGAACAGTATGGCTAAGAAGGAAATCACATTTGAGTACATAGAAGAACAAGTTCGTAAGAAGACCTATGGTGTCTTAACGACAATTGACAAGAAGGGACGCCCTCACTCCACCGGCATGATTTATGGGGTCTCTCCACCTGCATCAAAGTTCTCTCTCTATATGCTGACTGGTGATAATTATGTCAAGACAAAGAATGTGCAGAGGAATCCGTTAGTCTCTCTTGTTATCAATTTCCCACATCATTGGATTCGATTTGCTCCAGATAGTTATGTTATGTTCCGTGGGACTGCAGAGATTGTTCCTTATGACAACTCAGATGGACGTTGGGCTTTTCAACAGAGTAGAATTGGACGAATGAATCTCAGTACTGATTCCGGTGAACAGAAAGTGGTCTTCATCAAACTCAATCCAGAACCTAAGGTCTTTGTTTTCGGTCTGGGTTATGGTATATTGGAAATGCGGAAGCAGCATACTGAGGTCGGATACAAAGTCACAATTCCTGAAGAGAGATTGTGAGATCAGATAATCAACTAGTAAGGTGAGTTCACATGTTTCAGAGTTGCATCTATGACCTATCAGAAGCGAGTTTTCATCCTACACGAAAGGATATCGCTGAACACGTTGCTGGTGTAAACCTCATTCCTGATGGACTATCGGATGTTAAGATTGCAATTACTCAAGTTGAATCTGGTGGTGAGTTTCCACAACACAAAGACCCCTATCATCATATATTCTACTTCATCAGTGGTACAGGAATTGGTTGGGTGGGGAAGGAAACTTATGATATCAAACCAGGCAGAGTTGTCCAGGTGCCAGCAGGAGAGCCACATGGATACAAAAACACATCAAACCAAACACTCCATCTCATTACATTGAATCTTCCAGTTTAATGCATTCATAGATATCTTTTGAGAACTCGTAGAGCTCTTAGTGTAATCCATTTAGATGGCTTATTCTTCTCCTCAATCTCGTAGACCATCTTTCCATTGTAGGTGTTTTTCAACAACAACTTTCCATCTTCGCCTTGGAAACTTAGTAGCAGGTTTACAGCCTTCTGCACCCTGTCATCTTTGATTCCCAGGATTGTCAGCGTGTCGAGCACCTCTAATGCATCTGCTTGAACGCGGTGCAGGACCATTTGGTATTGCGATGATGAGTGTAATCATCATCAAAATAAAAAGTGAAATGGACGATGATTTTTTCACATAGGTCATCTTCTTGCCTCCCTTCTTGGGATAAGTAGAAATCTACATAGAGTAATTGACATCAATGGGTTCTATCCCGTAATCAATGATTTAATCGATGTAGTTGACAATAGGCTTCCTCCTTCCACACAATCTACAGATTTTACTGATTCCTAGTATGTCATATGGTTCATATTGGTTATTGCTATTATCGACTCTTTCTCAAGTAAACAAAAACAATCACCAGCGCTATTATTGAAACTCCGGTAACTATCAAGGTTACTGGACCTACAGGGTCTATGAAAAGTGGGTCGTACTCCTCTACTGAAGGGATGATATAGTTTGAGATTATGTGACTCAAACTGACTTCTGTGAGTTGATCGTCAGCTGTACAGACTACAACCAAATCATAGTCAGGAATGATAACTATAAGCTGACCTGCATATCCTCGTGCAGAATAGATATTCATGCTTGGTATGGTCCACCATTGATATGCGTATCCTGTAGTTGGGCTAACATTCAACTTTGTTGATGTCGCTTCAGTGACCCAGTCTGTTGGTACAATCTGATTATCATCCCATGTCCCGTTGTTCAAGAAGAGATATCCAAAACGAGCCATATCTCTAGGAGTCATTCCCAAGTCCGATCCACCATTATTGATTCCCTGTGGGTCAACGGGCCAATAGACTTCATCAATGCCAATGGGTCCAAAGAGGTTTTCTTGAGCAAAAGAGTTAGTATTCTGTTCAGTGCTCACATTTACAATGGCAGAAAGAAGATGTGAACCTCCTGTGCAATACTCAAACTGAACACCGGGGTCTGCTATCATTGGTTGACTAAGAACATACTCTGCCCAATCATCAGAGAATCCCATGCTGAAATAATCATCATCTCCTGCTCCTTCTGTCCACTCAAGTCCTGAGGTCATGGTCAGAAGATGCTCGATTGTAATGTCATTCTTCCGTGTGTCCCAATTTGTGATGTTCTTATCTGGGAAGTAGTTTAGAATGGGTTCGTTTACACTCTCGATGTATCCTTGTTCGATGGCAAGTCCAATGAGTGTTGAGGTGACGCTCTTTGTGCATGAAAATATGATGTGTCTTCTATCTTTGTGATACTGCGCAAAATAATCCTCGTAAACAATGTATCCATTTCGAATGACTAAAAGACTGTGAAAGATGGTGTCATCATTCTCAAGATAATCAGTTGTCATATTTAGAATCGAAGAATTCATTCCTTGTTCTTCTGGAGTGGACAGCCTCCATTCTTCTGTGGGCCAGTAATCCCGTGTAATGGATGAATGAGTTATGTCTGGGATATTGAATGGATTTGGTGCAAGTATGAATAGCATGCAGACAAATGCGAGTAGCCCACCTTTCATCATTATCCCTACCAATAGGGATTGAGAGCATATTAACTAGGGTTTCTACGCTATGTGAGTACACTAGAAAACAAATCCCTAGAGATCAAGCCCGGTCTTTCCTGAGCCCCAGGCTTCCATTGCAGTCTTGAGTTCCTCGTGACCCTCTTCCTTAGCATACCTGCTTACAGGGATGCCCTGCATCTTTGCATCTATTGCTTGGCGAAATGCAATTGCTCCTGCACGGGGTCCCATTGGATGTGCATGAATTCCAGCACCTGCAGCAACTACGACATCAGTTCCCATATCATCAATCAATTCTTCAACATGCCCCTGACTAATTCCTCCGCTGGGCATTGGCCAAGTCTGGTCAATGTTATGAAGTGGCATAATCATATCGTGTGCTACACTCATGTAGCGTTCCTTAAGCACTGGAGCCTTGCCATAGGGGGCTGGAAAAACCGTAATGTCCGAGCCGCAAATCCTTGGTAGTTTACCAGTCACAATGTTTGTACTTATTCCAACAATTGGAGAGTATGATATTGCTCCCGTGATGTCCATATGTGCCAGAACTGGCAATGTAGTCGATTCGCATACTGCTCGGAACGCAGAGTATCCTACGGCAAAGAAATTGACCATTAGTGCATTTGCTCCAAGCTCCTTTGCTCTGTCTGCATTCTCAAGAACATGTGGAACTCTGTCAGTAATATTGACAGTAAATAACGTCTTTTCACCTTTCTCTGAATCAGCTCTATCCAGTGCTTCCATGAATGCAGGAATCCTATCCTCAAGTGTGTTGAAAGCTGGGTTGGCAAGAAGCTCATCATCCTTGATGATATCACACCCGCCAACAGCCGCCTCGTACGCAAGTTGTGCTCCAATATCGCATGATGTATAGACACAAGGTTTAATCATGTTATTTAGAATCGGTCGCTTCTTCACACCAAGGAGTTTTCTGAGACCCTTGATTCCGAACTTTGGTCCTTTGAACTCCTTTAGCCAGCTCTTTGGAAACCTCATATCAAGACATTTGACTCTACCATAGAGTGAGATGTTACCAATCACAGTGCTCAACAACATTGGAATCTGAGCACCAAAGTTCTCCCATGGAAACGCAATTTGTAAGATGTATTGCCTTCTTTCGATATCTTTTGGCAAGCTATACTCGTATTGCGGAACTTCGTATATTCCAATAACTTTGGCAACGTGACGTTTTCTCACTGCTACGGTTTCGCCAGGGACCATTGTCCATGTTCCAGTTGTCTGTTCAATTGCAGCGAACTGTGCGAGCTCTCTGACATCTATGAATGGTGGGGCACCAACGTAATAGGTGCAGATCACGTATTTCTCAACATCAATTGCATCTGGTAATGCTAGTGGAAGGGCTTCTAGTGGCAACTTGTCCATTGCAATCAACCAAATTGTGTATAGCAGACTCCGCCTTATGTTCTTCGGCACACTTCAGCGCACGAGCGGCGGGGCTCTTGCCAGAGAGTTTTCTTTATCAATGATGATTGCTGTTGAGAACGCAGTGGAAGCAGGCAAGTCGCCCGTAGGTGAAAACAATGGTTCACATCAAGAAAGTGGCTAAGAGATCTGGAATCCCTGAGGAGTTCTTGGAACTGTATGGAGACTCCATGGCCAAGATTGACCTTAAGATCAAGAAGACGTTAGGCAAGCGGAAGGGGAAACTGATTCTCGTCACCGCAATGACGCCAACACCCGCCGGTGAAGGTAAGACCACAAACTCAATCGGTCTTTCCATGGCCCTGAATGCACTGGGTCACC
>JAUVHR010000151.1 GCA_030593165.1 Candidatus Thorarchaeota archaeon | reverse complement strand
GCCTGAAGAAGTGGCCGAATTGTACATAACTTTGGCCAACATAGTAAGAGAGTCCAATGAGAGTCAGAGTTTCGAGTACTGCCCTGAGGGGGAAAGTCATCAACGCTGCTTCTCGGCTAGCTTGAGTCCGCATGAAGATGGTAAGCGGGTCGTTGTGGTCCTTATTGATGTCACAGAGTTGAAGCGCACAGAAGAGGAGCTCAGAGCCACCAGCAAGATTGCCACGCTATATCTTGATCTTATGTCACACGATGTTCGTCAATACTTGCAGGCAATCAAGATAGCCGTGGACCTCCTATCCGAGCACGTTGAAAAGATTGATGCCCTTCGGCTAGTATACGAGATGTCTGATGCAGTAGAGCAGTGTGATCATCTAATATCAACCGTACAGTCAACTAGAGACCTTCTGAAGACACCTTTGGAAAGAATGTCACTGCCCACAGCCCTCTCTAGGTGCATTGTCAGTCTTGAACGCAGATACGATAACGTGCATCTAGATACTGATTTCGAGGTCTCTGAGGCAACAATCCAAGCAGACAAGTTCATCGAACTACTCCTCATGAATCTCCTAGACAATGCAGTTCGACACAATCGCAGTAAGGAAAGCCATGTGTGGGTGAGTCTACGAGCCAAGAATGGAGGTTACCTCATCATAATAGCTGATGACGGACCCGGCTTGACCGACCATATGAAAGATGCATTGTTTGATCCAGACCGCAGGTTTGGTGGAGTAGGAATTCATCAGAGTGTTCAAATCTGCGAAAAGTACGGCGGACGAATCAAGGTTAGTGACCGAGTGGAAGGCGACCACAAGATGGGAGCCCAGTTCGAGATTTGGCTACCCAAGGCCGAAGAAGTAGTCGGATTCAAAACGGTCTAAGCAGCCATGTTCTTCTGGTTTCAATCGGGACCTAGAAGGCCACCACAAGAACTTCAGACGTTATAGACTCTAAGAAACCAATCCGCTATGGTATCAACAGTGATTTGGTAGGCTCGCGGGTCAGAGGGACCGTGATCGGCACCCTCAACAATTACAAGATCCTTTGGGTCTCCAGCAACCTCGAAGAGATGCTTCACACCTGCAACATCAATCAGTGGGTCCTCATCACCCGTGATGATGAAGATGGGACGTGGCGAGATCTTCTTGATGTCATCGACTGGGTTGTAGAGCTGTGAATCATCATCCATCCATTGAATCAGATTTGCCCTCGTAGTGGTATCCTCAAGACCGTGTATGAAGTCTGGGTTCATCGTATAGATCTCTTCTATGGCGAATCTCGCAACAGAACTCTTGGAAAGTGCCCTTATGTCATAGACAGGCGCTCTGACACAGACTGCACTTATTCTACTGTCACGTGCGGCAGAGCAGATAGATATGGCACCTCCAAAGCTTGCTCCAAGTACGCCGACCCATTCCCCAACTGTGAAGTCTGAACTCATGAGGTGAGTAACGGCATTGGAAGCATCAGTCATCTCTCCAGAAATCCTGAACAGACCCTCGCTTTGTCTGAAACCTCTGAAGTCAAACGTGAGAACTGCAAACCCGGCCTTTGCGAGCCTAGTTGCAATCCCTGATGTCTGGTCGGGACTTCCTGGAAATCCGTGGAACTTGCAGATTCCTGGAAAAGGTCCTTCACCAGGTGGTACAACGAAATTACCCCGGACAGTTTCGCCTTCGGAAATGAACTTCGTATGTAAGACTCTTACTGGGTTCATATTATCAAGGTAACGCATCGTCCCATTTATCCTTGGCTGGCCTTAGGTACTCCGTTTCCCATAATACAATGGCACCAACAATGACAACCAATGAACCAACCGTGAAGCCAGTGAATATGGAACTTAGCCAAGGTCCAAGTAGAAACGGAGATGTTGAAGTGTTGTGGTCCGTGGAATCTCTGGGGGGATTGAAAAAGGTCGGGTTTGGAATGAGAGAAATGTACTCACCCGGTTCATACTCGGAGATCACGAAAGGTCCTGATGTCACCAAATCTGTTTCCGAGGGTCTTGGATCCCATTGGGCCCAGTTGTCCATGTCTATCTCTTTGAGGATATGTTTTGGAAGAATAGGCTTGTATGCCACTGAGTGCAGATGCCAAAATGATTCACTTAGGAACTCCACAATCAATGTGTTGTTAGCGATTGCATAGGCTGCACTCAGTTCCTGCAAGTCCCTCTTGTATCGATTACCAGGTGCTTCGCGATAGAAGTTGAGCGTGAATGCTGCGTCCTCCGCAGTCAGAGGTCTTCCATCCGACCATGTCGCATTATCAGCGAGTTCAAACGTGATTCTTGTGTTGCCTGCAGTCACAGCAGGATTGTCATCATGGGTTTCGGTAGTATATGATTTTGCCAGCCATAATGTGTCCCTGCCTTCAGGGTCTTGCATAATCAGACTGTCATACAGCTCGTCCAAGATATCAATGGTGTACCCGGATGAAGCTGACATAATATTGAAAGTATCAATATCAAAAGGAATGCTCCGCCTAAGTGTCCCTCCAAATGGACCGCCTTGACTTGATTTGAGCCGAACTTTGAAGTTGGACCAACTTGAGCGTGCACCTTCAAACACATCGTTCACAAAACCCTCGAACCTGTCGGTCCTGTACGCAGAGAGGAGATAGTTCTCGTAGCAGATGATGATGGGACATTCGTAGGCAATGATTTTCTGCATCTCCAGAGCAGCTTCAAGAACCTCAGAATAATCCATTGAGTGCAGCAATTGTTCTCTCCATGAGTCGTATGTCGCGTTTCTGAAGTTGGGATAGTTCCAGGATTGTTCGTCAGCGTACTCTGACCAAAATTCATATGCTAACCAGTCAACGTCGAAATTGCTGAAGCTGTAACTCAGGAAGAACAAACCATAGGGCTGCTGAGAGTTAAGTCGACAATGGAAACAGATGTTGTCAGGGTTGAGATAGAAGTCCACATTTAGAGTTTCGAGTGCGTTGGCAAATGCTTCACAGGTCTTTTCTGCAATAGGTGAGTATGCGGAGAAACATAGTTCGAATTCGAAATCTGAGCCATTTGGAGCCTCTCGGAATCCATCCATATCAACATCGTCGAAACCAGCAATATCCAATAGTCTATTGGCTTCTTCAATGTCACTCTCATAGTACGAATAATCGAGTTGCCCCTCCGCCGAGAAGGGATTGATCTGTGGCACACACGAATCTAGCGGGACTGAAAAACCAGACCATACGTTATTGGAGATCCACTCCTTATCGACAGCGTACGCGAGTGCTCTTCTGAAAGCCGTGATATTGTAAGGATAGGTGTTACAGTCGATAGTTACGTATCCATACCCGTTGCGCAAAGTGCTCACAACTTCAATGTCTGAGGCGTCCGCAAGCTCTGCAGCGAACTCAGGAGAAAGACGGTTACCTATGAGGTCAACATCATCATTCTGTAGCGCTAGGACCTGCTGATCACCGTCTTCGATAACATAGAACTCCAACCTGTCAACGTAGGGGCCATCCATGAGTTCCTGTGCGATTGCCTGCTGAGCCAGTGCGAGCGGAAGTGTAGCTGCCATGGTGATCAATGCGAGTAGTATTACTACTGTACAGACTCGTGTTCCACCAACTATGGCTTTCGACACCACAAGACAGCAACTCCAATGAGGACAACAACCAAATCGGATGTCAAGTCCAGTTTACAGACAACAGTAAGTGATGTGCAATTGCACAAAAAGTGTTGTTGTGTTCTCGTGAGCATAAAGGAAGAGAATGAAGCAGACTCCCTACAATCTCACTTGCCCAGGTAGCTCGTCTTGGCAAACAGATGGTTATCCGAGTGAATGCGGGCTTGTTCTCTACTGAGAGAACGCAATTCGATTCCAAGTCGATGCGTCGCACGGTCAATCCATTCCTCACGCTTGCTTCTAGCTACAATACTTGCAGCAGCGACGGCGATAACATCCTCAGCTTGATGCTTCTGAATCAGCTCTATTCCATCAAGGTCCAATACACGTGATAAGCGGAGTTCTGTCTTCACTCGTGCGAACTCATCGACTACCACTCGGGTTCCCCCCAAGTCAGCAGGCTTCACCTCTGTGTAGACCTCAGAGATAGCTTTAGCATGGGCCCAGGCCAAGAGGTCATTGAGATTCTTCCCTTCGGAATGAAACTCCTCGAATTGCTCGTTGAAACGTTCCGGGGCGATGAGCACCGTAGCTGAGCCTGTGCTTGTTTCCAAGATGATGTCCGCGAGCTCTTCGATGCGATGCATGGGTAAATCCTTACTATCCATCACTCCAACTGCACGGAGAGTTCTAGACTGTTCGGCATTCAGCGCCACGGCCGCGACAACAAGAGGGCCCAGGAATTCACCCTTGCCGGTCTCATCTGAACCAATAATGAGAGCGAAATCAGACTCGCCGAAGTCCATCGACTTCACCGCTTCCTCTACAATTCCCACAGCAGAATCGCGTCCAACTACAATCTTGCCACTGGTGTAACCCACTATCTGGGTTCCAGAATAACCAAGACGGAATTCTTCGTACTGGCTTGTTGTTGCTAGGACACGAACCGCTGGATCTCTTGTCAGAATCTCAAGGAGTTCCTTCAGTCGGTCCGGGTCCACTTTGACAACTCTGGTCATTGATGGTCACTTCTCTGTTCAAGATGAATGACATCACCAGCTGCCACTTCTATTGTTATACCGGTTTCTGACTCAACAAGGAGAGAGCCAGTGGCGCTCACATCAACAGCCAGTCCCTCCACAACCCTTTCCCCATCATGAACACGTACTGTTTGACCAAGCGTAGAGGATACACGCCTCCATTCTTCTAGGACCGCAATGAAGGACTGCCCTGCGTACACTCGAAGAAGACGTATGTCAATAGCTTCAACAAGGGACGTGACAAACCCCCTGAGAGGGATTGCTCTCTCAAGCACATCCTTCATCGAGGTGAGAGTTGGTTGTAGATCAGGAGAATAGTCCTGAAGAGTCGTATTGAGATTCACGCCCACACCCAATATGACAAGGAAACGCTCGTCGTAGCCCACAACTTCTCCTAGAATTCCCCCGACCTTTCTTCCGCTGATCAAGATGTCATTGGGCCATTTCACTGAGATATCCTTCACACCCATACCGCCAACCGTGTCTGCCACAGCACACGACATCAGAAGGTTCAGAAGTGGGAGAACCTCAGTGGGTAGTTTTGGTTCAATGATAATAGACATGTATAGACCACCCGATGGTGACTCCCAGAATCGACCTTGCCGACCTTGTCCATGTGTCTGACGCCCTGCGATGACGAGTGTGCCCTCACCATGACCCTTCATCACGAGTTCCTTCGCTACTTCATTCGTCGACTCGACAACCTCATGATAGACTAGATGTGGTCGCAGCATCTTTGTGTTGAAACGGAGGTTCCTGAGCTCGGTCATAAGCTTCTATCTACTCACGATTCGTAACTCGATTTATAGGATTTGCCTATCCTTACGGGATTTCTTTATATCTGGTGCCAGGTTAGGAGGCTGCAATAGAGGGTGAGCAATGACTAGCTTTGCCGGAGCAGTAGTTTTCCCCGAATCCAAGAAGGCGCTCCTTTTCAAGAACAGAGATCTTGGGTCTGAGGTGCACAAGGACGAGCTCTTCTACGATGTTGATTGTTTTGGAATTAAGGGAGTCGACATGTCCAGTGGGAAACTCAAAGGGCTGGCAATTGGAGTGAATCGCTATGGGCTCATTGCTGGAAACACCCATGTAAGGCAGTCCGAAGACTCCACATACGACGTGCTCACAGAACAGATTCTGATGTTTGCCAAGGACGCAAAGGACGGCCTCTCTCTTGTCGTTGATCATCTCAAGAGCGGAAAGAAGTATCAATGGGGTAACCTCATTCTCGCAGACAAAGCTGGCGCAATTGTAATTGAGATAGCTGGAAATGAGCACTCAATCGAGATGTCTGACAGAAAGGTGCTCAGAACAGGACATCACATAATACTTGACACAGAGGAGGCGTTAATGGAGAGAATCTCCAAGAGCGATGACCTCTATGAAGATTCTGTGAAGCGAGTAGAACGCGGCTATGATTTGCTGCGACAGGTCAAGAACATCAACAGTGTCTTCGCAATGCTGAAGGACCATGGTGAAGCCCCCGGGCAGAGAAGCATATGCAGACATGCAACTGCTGGAGAAAACCTCACAACAGTGATGAGTTACGTTGTCGAGGTGGACTACAGCTCTGAATCAAGAAGACCAAAGGTTCTGTTCCATTTTACGCGTAGCAAACCATGTGAATCATCCTTCACCACGATTCCTCTTCCTTTCCCCGCAGATGAAGAGATGATGAAGCGGGCGAATCTAATGTACTTCAAGTAATATCGAGTTCGATTTCGGGTTCTTCCTCGACAACCTCAGCTCTTCTACGCATCGCAAGCTCCTTCTCTTTGTTCCGGAAGAAGAGAAAGAGCGCAACAATCCCAATTACATAAAGACCTGAAACAAGGATATAGGGCTCACGATAGAGACCCGCAGCAAGCATCCATCCGCCAATGTTGGCTGCCACAGCCCGAGCCAGAGAATCGCCTGTACTGACAACTCCCATCGCTGTTGCACGTTCTTCTTTTTCGAGACCCTCCATGAAGAACGCATCCCCAACAGGCCATGCCATGTTCATTAGAACTGCTCTTGAGATGTAGGCAATGGCACCGATGTAGATGCTGGGGGCAAATGTCAGCATTAGCAGGAATGGCACAGAGAGAGCTTCAGTTACCACCATCGTGTTGACCTTGCCAATCTTATCAGCCAGCCATGGTGACGCGAAGTTACCGATTGACAATGCGGCCGTGTTAAGTGCGAAGATAATACCAATCTGTGCTGAATCCGCATTGAAGACGGTCTGGAAGTATAGGTTGAAGTATAAAACAATCATGCCCGCTCCTAGACCAATTATGCTGACTGCGGAAGTCCATTTTATAGTGAAGCCGATGTTGCTTACGCGTAGCGAACCCTTCGTTGGACTCTTTTCCTGAGGAGTATCCCTTGACATTGGGATAATCAGAAGTGTGGACAGAAAGAGAGGGACGAGGCTAACCCATAATGTCAGCCTATATGGCCAAAAGAGGTTTCCTCCAGTTCCTAGCACTTGGTCCAAGACACTAGGTAACAGTCCACCTATAAGATTCCCCACAAGAACCGACAGAAGACTCATGCCTCCCACGAAACCGAATAGGTGTGTACGTTCTTTGTCTGTAGATAGATCAGTTATGTAGGGAGACCAAGACACTTGGGAGAATGCACCTGAAAGACCAAAGAAGATCTGAGAAGCCATCAGAGGAAGCGGGTCAAGGAAGAAGTATTGCATGACGATGGCCATGTTACTTACAATCGCTGCAGTCAGAATGATTCGCTTTCTGCTATGCTTGTCGGTATAGAAACCTGCAATCAATGCTAGCCCTGCAGTCGCAAACATTGAGATTGAATAGAAGAATCC
>JAUVHR010000276.1 GCA_030593165.1 Candidatus Thorarchaeota archaeon | reverse complement strand
TCACAATAGCGAGAAGTGGGATGAATTTGCTGAGAAATGCCTCTCTTGCGGCCAATGTACAATGGTCTGTCCCACCTGTAACTGTTACAATACTGAAGACATCTTCGATGTAACACAGGAGGTATCAGGAAGACGGGAGAGAGTGTGGGATAGTTGCATGTTCCAAGACTACAGTCTTGTAGCTGGAGGCCATAATTTCCGAGGCGCACGTGTGGATCGACTCAAGTTGTGGTACTCACACAAACTCAAGTCTTTTGGACACGAATACGGCAGGCCAGCCTGTATTGGATGCGGACGCTGTGTCGAGAATTGTCCAGTGGACATCAATGTTCTGACAGTGTCAGAGGCATTCGGGTCCTGTGAGGAGGTTTCCTAGAATGAACGTAGACCTACCAAAAGCAGAGTTACCCTCCGAAAATCCGTATCAACCAGAACCAGCAAGAATAGTGAGGCAGTATGATCTGATTAAGGAGCACAGGTTCTTCCAAGTTCGCCATACGGACATGCAGCGGGCAATCTCTTTCACTTACAGGCCAGGACAGTTCATGATGCTGTCACTGCCAGGCATTGGTGAAGCACCTTTCTCCATCTCATCAACACCAAGCAGGCTTGGTATCATTGAGATGGGGATCAGGAAGACTGGAAAAGTCACTGACGCTCTGTTCGAGAAGAAAGATAATGACCTGATATACATTAGAGGCCCCTACGGCGATGGTTTCCAAATCAACCAAATGAAAGGCAAGGACTTGATCATAATTGCAGGCGGGCTTGGGGTGATTCCCCTGAGATCAATCCTGTATTATGTTCTTGACAACCGAGACCAATTCGGTCGCCTATTCTTCCTCTATGGAGCAAGGAACCCAGATGAGATTCTATTCAAGACTGAGTTCTTTCAGCTGAAGCAGAGAACTGACATTGAGTGTTTGTACACAGTTGACGCAGATCCAACTGGTGAGTGGACCGAGGACATAGGCGTTGTCACCAAGCTCTTCGAGAAACTTCCTCAAATAGAACCGACTAACACTGCCGCAGTTGTCTGTGGTCCGCCAATCATGTACAAGTTCGTCATCCAAGAGCTACTCAAGTTGAACATACCGAAGAATCAGATCCAGATGACACTTGAGCGACGCATGAAATGCGGAGTTGGAAAATGCGGACACTGTGTCGTTGACAACCAGTACACTTGCATGGATGGGCCCGTGTTCACATACTGGGACACACTGAAATTCAGGGAGTTGATCTAGATGGCAGTAGGTGAAGAAACGACCATCGCATCAGCGAAGGTGAAGATTGGTGTCTACGGATTCACGGGTTGTGCCGGTGATCAACTAATCATCATACACACCGAGGATGAACTCCTGAACCTCTTCAATGCAGTTGACGTTCAATCCTTTGTGATGGCTTCGAGCAATCCCATCGAAGGAGATCTTGATGTAGCATTCGTCGAAGGGAGTGTCAGCACTGGGGAGGAGAGAGAGCATATCCAAGACATTCGTAAGAGAGCGAAGTACCTCGTTGCTTTGGGCAACTGTGCCGTTAGTGGGGGTCCACAGGCCATGTACACTAACGATGGAACATTCGCAGACCGCCTGAAACAAGTCTATGGTGACTCCAAGTTTGTGACTGAACCACTTGAGGGAAGTCCAATCGATGAGTTTGTCACAGTTGACTTCTACATTCCGGGATGTCCTATCGATGCTCCGCAGGCATTTGCGGCAATCACACGACTCATCCATGGGTCTGTTCCGGAGCCCTACCCGCATCCGGTCTGCCATGAATGCAAACTCAATGAGAACAAGTGCCTACTTATGGACAAGAAGTTCTGCTTAGGCCCTGTTACTGCAGGTGGATGTGACTCTGCCTGTCCCAATAATGGGGTAGCCTGTGTTGGATGTTGGGGTCCTAATCCTGATGGAAACTTTGAGGAACACTTCAAGCTCCTTGAGAGCTTTGGGATGAGCAAGGAAGAAATCGTAAGGAGAATCAGGAACTTCGGAGGATTGAAGATCCTCAAACACATTGAAGGTCTATAGCTGGAGGTTCTATGAATGGTAAAACGGACAATTCAAATCGAACCACTGGCCCGAGTTGAGGGACATGGTGGTATCAAAGTAGAGATCAAAGACAACAAGATTAGCAGCGTCGAGGTCCGAATTCTAGAAGGGCCACGACTCTTCGAGACCCTAGTTATTGGAAAGACCCCAGATGAAGACCTCAGTATCGTTCCAAGAATCTGTGCAATCTGCAATCTATCACATAAATTCGCAAGCCTTCATGCTCTGGAAAAGGCCCTTGGAGTGACTGTACCAAAGGCAACAGAGCACTATCGTCATCTCATGCATCATGGAGAGATAATAGAAAGCCACAGCTTGCATCTCTACTTCTTGGCGCTACCTGACTTCTTCGGCTATGACAATGCGATTGCAATGGCTGCCGAACACGGTGAAGTTGTAGTCAAAGCGCTACAGCTCAAGAAGTTCGGTAACAAGATAATGAAGCTGATGGGTGGGAGAATGGTCCATGGTGAGAACCCAATCCTAGGAGGATTCGGAAGACTGCCAAGCAAGGAAGAACTGTTGGCAGTCAAGCAGGAAGCAATCGAGCTATTGCCCTTTGCTCTTCAAACCATTGACATTCTTGCTACACTGGATGTACCTGACCACATGGAGCGTGAGACCCAGTTCCTCTGTTGCAGTCCTCCCCACAAGGAGTACGACTTCTACGGAGATGCGTTCCTCACATCCGATGGTAAAGAACATCCAATAGAGAACTACAAAGAAGTCATACCGGAACGTGTTGTGGAACACAGTTTCGCGAAGCGAAGCTTGTACGAAGGTAAGCCCTTCACTGTGGGCGCACTTGCAAGAGTGTTGCTTCTAGGTGACAGATTCCGAGGCAAGGCCAAGGAGTCCTACGCGAAGCTAAAGAACCCACGATGGACAAAGAACCCGCTGTACAATAACTTTGCTCAGGGGATTGAACAAGTGTACTCTCTGGAGCACCTTGTAGAAACAATCGATCACGTTCTCGAGCTTGATCCACCCGAGGTTGCACAACCTACCAGGGACTCTGGCATAGCTACAGGTGCGGTCGAGGCTCCAAGAGGCACTCTGATTCACCACTATGACATTCAGAATGGTAGAACTGCTTTTGCGGATTTCATCACGCCAACTGCTATGTTCCTTGATGATGTAGAGGCGTTCATTTGGGAAGGCGGAAAGAACCTGCTTGCCAAAAATCAGACCGAGAACATCGAGCTGCAATTCGAGATGATTGCTCGAGCCTACGATCCATGCATTAGTTGTAGTGCACATCTTGTCGAGGTTGAGTTCAAATAGCACGACAGAGAGGGGCTACATCAATAATGCCCGCCTCTTCTCTATCATTTTTCCCATTGTATTTGGAATTAGTAGTATGTCCTCTGGACTAAATCTTGGTTGATACTCTGACTGACATTCAATGCAAAAACCCAAAAAAAGGGGGAAGGTGGGAAGTCCCCACCTATATCTCATACTTGAAACTGAGTTTCACTTTGGCTCGATAGCTAACTACCTTGCCATCCTCGATTTTTGCATCAAGCTGTTCGACCTCTGCAATTCGCAGGTCCCGAAGTGATTTAGACGCTTTTTCGACTATATTGCTCACTGCATCTTCCCAACCCTTCGTGCTCACACCAACAAGCTCGATTATCTTGTAGATACTTTCATCTGTCACTTCTTAATGCCTCCAAGCTGTTGTGTAGATGGATGCATTTCCCCCTCAAGAGCGTATCGCCTCACAAGATACAAGAAACCACTACAAGAACCATCATCAGAAAGCGATTAAATCCTGTAGATAGAGCAGTTTCTCTTTGATGAAGCCATCAAGAAAAATAGGGAATAAGCCCGATGATTAGTTCGGGCTTGTTCTTAATCTAGTAAAGACTAGTCGTCGAAGTCGATTCTGTCTACCTCTGTAAGGCGATTCCTCACAAACAGGCCAACTGCTCCGAGAACCAGCAGGAATGAGCCAAGCACTACTGCAATGTCCTGGTAGAGGTCGAAATTCACTGCGAACATGTGGTACCATATCGTCAAGAATAGCAGCCACACGAATCCTAGACCGAGTCCCAGATAGCCTCCTTCTTCTCCGCCAATCTCCTTTGCATGAGCTCCAAAACCAACAACGTAGACTATAAGGAAAGAGAATAGTCCGACTGTAGCGTTCTGCTCGAATGTGTAACCAGAATCAGCTTGGAACCAAAGCCAGTATATGGAAAAAAGAAGCCAACCAATGAAGGCCGCTCCAGGAACCACATTCCGCAAGTCCTTTGGACGGCGAATACCACCAGGGGTTTCGCTAATCCAAACACCCGGCATTATCGTTATGAACACCAGGAGTGAGAGAAGCAAGACCGCCAGATTCCTGTATGGACTATATGTCGGAGCATAGAACGATAACCAAATCAGGACGAAGTCAATCCACCCTATACCCATAATTATCGAAAATCTAATCCTCCATTTCTTCGGAGACCAGATCATTCCAACTAATGCGCCAATGGCGAGGAATGATGCCATTGCAACTGTGATGTTTTGCCATATGTCATATCCTGTCCCTGCTTGGAAGAACAGCCAGTACATCAAGAATACAATCCACAAGGCGAAGGCAGCGAAAGTAATGTTTGACTTTCTCTTGGCTCCTCTACGCCGACTCATATGGCGTTCAGCCTTTGGAGGGGTTTCAGGAGTTTCAATAGGTTCGGTTTCACCCAAAAGTTAGCACCTCTAATTGTTTTAATCCATGAAAGCTTGCTCAAATTCAGTATTTAAAGCGGAACCACAATATAGGGTCACAAGATGTGACTATCCCTGTTCCAAATAACTATAGCTATCAATCTGCAATGAATAGCCTCATTCCCATTCGAGTCCAACGGACTCTACCACTCTCTGTATTGCCTTTGGAATGACCGCTCGATCCTTCAGATGCTTACCTGCAGCAACTGCAACTTCGGAAGGGAGCTCAAGTCGTGATAGACC
>JAUVHR010000310.1 GCA_030593165.1 Candidatus Thorarchaeota archaeon | reverse complement strand
AGACTCCGAATTATCCATGAAGATGGGATTCCACTTGAGGCAAGGCAACATCGAATTGACCCATCCGCTGTGTATGACCTTTTTGTTTCACTTAGAGATTGTGACAATCCGATGTCGTTTGCTCTTGCAGAAATTCTCTCAAAAGTGTGCAATGAGATGTTGGAAGGTAGGAGTGTAGCATTTATTGAAATGCGGTCTTACAACAGGAAACTGGGACCGAGATGGCTACTTGATATAGGTAGATCCATCAAAGACAATCTCGAAGAGGTAGAAGGAATTCTCAACAAACAGATGTTTGATAGCTCTGCTAAGTATCAGCTAGGATATGTCAAGGATACCCTGTACATCTGGAAACACAATAAGGACCCCTACGCTTATCTGACTCTATTCGGTGGTGAGTGTTTCTACTTCACAGAGAGTGATGGGAAATCACTTGTACACGAAGCACGCAATCATCTGAATCTTCAAGGAAATTACATCTTCAGTCAACTTCTCCGGCAAATCACTGATATCAACAATACAGGTAGGGAGTCAATAGGTGAAGTCACAGCGGACCTAAGACATGATCGTGACCATCTCTTTGGTGAAACACTTCAATTCATTTTAGACATTACAGGAAAGCCATTAACTGATATTTCCTCGAAAATTCTGGCCGTTGGTCAACAAGGGCAGATTAAGAACCCCCGAATTCTTGAAGGCACTAAACTGCTTGAACTAATGGCTCGCTTCTATGCAATCGTAGCATCAGACGGTCACGTTGGACTATCCTTGAATTTTCTCGGGTACCATGAATACAATCCCCAACGATTGCAAATTGTACTTGACCTATTTCAGAAGCTTGGAGATGTCACCTTTTCATACATGTACGATGACGACCGAATTGCAGGCATACGTTTCCCCCACGTCCTTGGACGCCTAATGATCAGACTTGGTATTCCATCTGGTGACAAGTCAATACAGGAGTACGGACTTCCTGACTTCATCCTGAATGGCCCCCCTGAAATCATTTGTGCCTATCTGGAAGAAGTTATTCCTGAGGATGGATACTTCTCGTATTCAGAAAAGTTTCAGGTCATTGGAATCTCTCGACATTCAGTTCTATTTGACTTTGGGAAAGGAGAAGAGTATGGCTTTGAGCAAATGCTATCTCGAAACCATATAGAATTGATAAAAGAATATGGTAAGAGAAGCAACGGTCGAGTAGAAGCTATACACCTCCAAATTGGAGCACTTCGAAAGTTGACAAAATCTGAAGACTCTCGGTTATCAAGTCTAGCGTCGCAGCTATTACGCATTGCGCTGGGCAAACCCAATGTATTGTTGCTTGATGAGCACAGAATCATATCAAGAGTAGGAATGCATTGTCCCACACCATCTTTGGAAAAGATATCATGGTTTTGGAAAACTCAGCGGGTTTCTTCTTCTTGGAAAATGACAATGGGCGACCAGGTTTCGATTGCTAAATGGGGACTTCTGGCACTTCCACATGACCTACGCAAACGAGAAAAACTCGTAAAATGGATGAAATCAAAGCCTCACAAGGTGGAACAGGCGCGTCGCCAACTAGAAAGCAGTGGACTACTTCCATAGGGAATGGGTTATTAGTTTCTTACATAGCGAACAACATGTGTGACCTCCATGTCATCTCCAAAGAAACACTTTGCTTTGCAATATCTACGCGAGGAAATTTTCTCTCGTGGCGCTACGCCGTTTTGCCCCGGCTGCGGGAATGGGACCATCAGTAATTCATTTCTGAAAGCTGTAAAGGACCTGGGTCATGAAGATTTGACTGGATTCGCATTCGTTTCAGGAATCGGTTGTGGTGCATGGATACCATCGCCGCATTACAACGCCGATACCCTGCACACTACACATGGCAGAGCTCTCGCCTTTGCCACAGGTCTCAAGCTCTCGAGACCGGAGCTGAAAGTAGTTGTAATCTCTGGAGATGGAGATATTGCGGGGATTGGCGGTAATCACTTGATTCATGCCGCACGTAGAAACATCGACATGACTGTCATCTGTAGTAACAATTTCAACTATGGCATGACTGGTGGTCAGGTCAGCGCAACAACATTCTCGGGTGATACTACTTCAACCACGCCTTTTGGCAATCCTGAGCGGCCCTTTGACATATCACGTCTAGTTGCAGCAGCAGGCGCCAACTACGTTGCAAGATGGACTACAGCACATCCTGTCCAAGCATCACGTGCAATCAAGACCGCATTGCAGCGTCGCGGCTTCACCTTTATTGAGATGCTAAGTCAATGTCCCACTGCTTATGGTCGAAGAGCAAAGATCGGTTCCGCTCAGAAGTTCTTGGAGTGGTTCAAGAAGCTGCCAGTCAGAAAGAAGGGCGAACCAGTTGAGCACTCCGTACCAACGCCTGAGGGTACCGACCTTGGAGTGTTCGCTGACAGAGATGACATGGGATTTCTAGATGCACTTGAACAGACCTTTGGTACACGGGGTGTACAACCAAAATGAAGAAGGAAATCAGAATCGCTGGTACAGGTGGGATGGGTGTAGTCCTTGCCGGAATTCTCGTTGGACATGCTGCTGTTGTCTATGGGGGTCTAAATGCAATTCAAAGTCAGAGCTACGGTTCAGAGGCCAGAGGTACGGCAGCAAAGAGTGAGATTGTGCTAAGCGACCAACCAATCAACTATCCGAAAGTTAGACAGTCTGATGTTTTTGTAGCCATGAGTCAAAAGGCGCTCGAGATGTACCTGAAAGGTGCAAAGAAGAACAGTGTAGTAATCATAGATCCAGATCTTGTGAGCTCTGATGGGTTGGATGATTACGACTTAGTGCTTATACCCGCGATGAAAATGGCCGATGACTTGGGTTTGAGATTAGTTTCGAACATGGTCATGCTGGGTGCTCTGACAAAGAAAGCCGAACTATTCTCACTCGAGGTTCTTGAGAAAGCCGTGAAGGACATAGTTCCAGCAAAGCATCTGGAGATTAATGTCAAGGCAATAAGAGCTGGTGCGAATCTAGTCTAACCTCCATGTACAAGAGGTAATATCGCAAGGTCGTCACCATCTTCAAGGATGGTTTCAAGTCCCCCTGTCAATCCAACATCAACTTCGTTGCGGAGGATTAGGGCTTCACGGTCCATTCTCTCGCGGTTATCCCATACCTCTCTAACCGATTCTTCTTGCTCAATCAGTATCTGAAGCACTATTCCTAAGGGAGCCCCATCTTCTGCGACGATTTGAAAGACCGGTTCTCTCATCTTGCCTGCAATAGGACCACGGAAGCGGATTGACACTCTCATTCCAATCACTTGTGAGAGGAACTTGGCTACGTGATAAAGAAGACGGATTATGCTGCTCTTCTACATCCCAAACGACTGTTTCAATACCTCAGGATTCAGTGCTCCTGCTTTGTACGTCTTTCCTTTCACAATATCGTTGATGGTGACTTCAGCTGGGCTGAAGAGTAACGGGTCCACTTTGTAGAAGTCAAACTCCACCGACTTGAACAGGTCATAGAATGGTTTTCCGTACTGCTTAGAGGCAGACGATGGTACTTTCGCAGTCAATGCTTCAATGTCCTCGTCCTCATCGGGACGGACAAAGTAGAATGTTCTGCCACCGTAGAGAATGCAGTCATTGGTGACCCCCATTGCCCTATTGTCACTCTTTGCCACAGGACCAATTGGAGCAACACCATGTCCGGTTTTGATTTTGTCCGGACTGAACCCAAGCTCATGTAGCTTATGTACACCCACTTCCACAATTCTTGCGGATATCTGGACAGAGCCAGCGATGCATGCAGTAGGAGTCATTACACAGTATAGATCCGAGGTTGAAATCCCACACTTCTCCGCGATGTAGTCAGTTATATTCTCTGGAGGTGGTTTCCGAGTTTCTAGGACAATCACGCCAACCTTTGCCTCATCCTTGTAATCCAGTTCTGCATAGAGCTTCTTTTCAACCACAGCAAGAGCTCTAGCTGGTCCTGATGCCATTGAGAAGTACTTGTCTTTGTTGATGACCCACCCAGCATATTGTGACCCCATGGTTGCAATCTTGGGGTGGTCTGTACTGACAATCACTGCAGGCAGTGTTATATCTCCAATGTGCATATGGGTTATTCTCACAGCTCCCAAGCCACCAAGACAAATCTCCCCGACTAATCGACCTGCTTCTACTCCCCCGGAAACCTCTATTCCCGCATCGATTAAGGTCGCTCCATTGCCTTGTTCCACGACAGCACATTGTAACTCGTCTTTCCTGTCCATAATCTCCTTGACTATCTCGAATGCTTTTTCATTAACGCTAAGTGTCATTAAATTACCTCCTAGAGAAGATGTTCATTGTTAATCGCACGGACATAGATCTCTTCTTTCGGATCACCTTCCGCGAAGTCACCCATGAACTTCACCCATTTTTCTGAGAAATCAATATCCTCACTTAGGAAATCAGGCCTTCGTGACTTGAGATATCTTAGATAGTAGTTGACGAACTCCCTCTCTGACTTACCGCTGAACTTGTACGTAGGAAGTACGCTCTCAATCTTTCCAAGGCAGAG
>JAUVHR010000190.1 GCA_030593165.1 Candidatus Thorarchaeota archaeon | reverse complement strand
GTCCGGTATGCGTACCAGGAGATGCTAGAAATGTCAGTTGTATTCACTTTGATGAGAGAGTCACTTGCAAGAGGGAGTGTAAAAGCGAATCTTTCACCAGCGACATAATAGCTCTGAAGGAAAAACGGTATATCGAACGGTAGTTGTGGAATATTCGGAATGTCATTAACAAAAGTATAGCCAGTGTTTTCCATACCCAGTATTGTAAGATAATACACTTCAATCTGGAATGACTGGTAATAGTATGTATCACCGTTATTATCTAAGAACTCTAGAAACCTTCTATGATTGTAGTAAGTAGAATCTGTAGTCACTTCGATCTTGGTTGGGAAGGGGTCATAAACATCATCATCCAACTCGGGATGATTTACTGAGTATCGAAGTCTACCCGGATGTGTACTATTGGAGCTGAATTTGTAAGTACGAGCAGTAGGTGCTTTCTCTTGATGGACAATGTCACCTGCATCATTCTCTACAATAAGCTCACTCCCCTGAAGAACATCCTCAATAACAGTACCTGCAAGTAACTCGTCAGGAGTGATTTCCTCCAGAAATAAGTCAAGTATGATGAGACCCCTGGTGGATGAAGTTGGAAATATTGATACAAAATAAGTTCCAGGTCCATCAGGAGCAAATGGAACAACTTGGACATCTCCGCCTGTCAAGGACCTCCAATTCAGTGACCGGCCAGAGGAGTCTTGAATCTCAATAGCAAAACTGCATTGATCTTGTCTTGAAGCAGCTGTCAAGTGGAAGAACTCTTCTGTTGTCGCATTGAAGGAGCCATAGTGGGCTTCACCGGGTTCCAGAATCAGAGACATTTCTTGACCAATTGGTAAACTAAAGTAAATGTGTTTATCATTTATACTAAGTGAATAGTCACTTGTATTATTTTCAAAATCAACGAATGAAGGCATCATTGTAGAATTTCCTAACCATCCATACCACGCCATGTTGTGAAGTGACAATGGAGCTCTGGATTCTCCAACACCATACAGTGAAGGAAATGGCTGTTCGAGCCATGAATCACCTCCATATGCATAATGAGTGACATCCATACTCTCGTCATGAACCATACCTGAAATGGTCATAAAACCAGGATAGTCTACCGGTAAATACAGGTAGGAATGACCGTTCGTATCAGCCTGCAAATCCTGTGAATATGTGACCTCATAGAGAGTGGCATATGCAGCATTTGCTATTGGCATCGCTTGGCCAGCAAGTAGTACAGAAATCAGCATAATTGGTATTAGAGCTCTTCTAACCGTTGGCATGCTAAAGCACCTAACCGTTTCCGTGCGCGAATCTCAATATAGGCTTTGTGAGAAACCGAATTTCGTTGTTTTGAAGTATCCCCCCAACTGTTAAATCATTGAATACAGCATGGAAAATAACATTAGTCTTGAAATTCAAGCACTAACTCACGTCGTCCAATTCGAATCGAACTCCACCCCTCGGAGGAATAGAAAGTGATCCGAAAAGCAGCCACCATCCTATTTGTGACTCTTCTAGCTATGCAACCGCTTGTCATGCTAACAAGTTTCACAATCAATGAAATTGGAACATTGAATATCGATAACAGGGCTCAGCTAGCCCAAGAAGCGGGTTCGAGACTCGACCCTCTTGATTACACAGACCACGTTCCTGTAGTCATTGATGAAGCATCTGACTGGACGAGTCAAGGCTGGCCAGGGGCGGGAACACAAGGAGACCCATATGTAATTTCAGGATTAAGAATCCATTATGATGTAGGAACACCTTTGATTCAAGTATGGAACCAAGATGCATACTTTGTTGTTCGAGATTGTCTGTTGATTCAGAACTCAACAGAAAATGCAGTTGATTTTGTAAACACTACACATGCACTGGTTGAGTACTCAACAGTCCATTCTGAAGGTGTTGCAATCTACGGTAATAATGCCGCCAATACAATCCTTGACCACGTGTATGCTAACGGAACGGGTGCTTGCGCTTATACAACATATTTCAATGGATCATTGAATGTTTTGATTTCAAACTCCCAGTTCAATAGCGAAGACTGTGGTTCTATACTGACCATGTATTGTTACAATCTCACTCTAACATCAAACACGTTAGAAGGATTTACTGTTGGATGGCTGAATCTATTCTCGAATTATACAACATGCACCGGTTTGATGGTGACCGGGCCAGATACTTCTGTAGGTATTGATTTTGATGAATGTTACTTTGCTTCAGTTTCTGACGTTGAAGTATATGATTGTCTAACTGGATTTTCTGGCGTTGATGTTGATTTCCTCGAATTAACGGACTCCTTCTTTGATGTTCTCAACGGGATCGGTCTTTATTCTAGTCTTAACGTTTCAATTCTAAGCTGCATAGTAAGTGCATCGGAAGGTTCAGCTGTAATACTTGACTACTGTCATTATGCAACAGTTTCGGGAAATAACATAACGAACGTCGATTTCGATTCGAATTTAGCAGGGCTTAGGATTGCACATAGCGAAAATGGAACAGTCGATGGAAACAATTTTGTTGATCTTGGTGATGTCGGTATTCACATTGACCTCTCATTGAATATTCTTGTGACTAACAATTATTTCGATGGCGTCGATCGTTATGGCATCTATGTGGATTTTTCACATTATATCACGATGACCAATAACGATTACTTTCGAATGAGTCGCGATAGTAGTGGATATGTAATCTATGTCCAGAATAGTGATTATGCAACAATAAACTCTGAATATATGGAGGAAATCCTTGCACCATCAATCACGATAATTAATTCAGATTATGGCTTGATTCAAGATTGTGAAATATATGGTGCTCCAAATTGTGTTTCTATATATATACCGTCATCAGCGGACAATTGGACAATTCAGGATAATTATTTCGAGACTAATTGGAAGGGGATTGCTCACTTCGCATCCAGTCAGAATTTGACAATCCAAAGAAATACTTTCTATGAGAGCGCATCATGGGACACATCGAGTATTGCAATTCAACTTCTTGGACCGTCTGATTTTGAAATCATTAACAATACTATAACTAACTGTAAAGGTCAAGCAATGAGCCTAACGAGTGGAGAGAGGGGACTAGTTGAGGGCAATTTCATAAACAACACCTATCAAGGAATTTATTCAACAATTGTAAATGCAACAATGATAGGAAATACACTTCACAATGTTGAGAAGAGAGGAATCCACTCGTATAACGTAATAAACACAGAAATTCTAAACAACGACATTGAGGGTGGAGAGTACGGACTATATCTGAGTGCTCTCAATTATCCATTAATATCAGGGAACACAATTCAAAACACAGAAGTTGGAATGCATTTCGAAACTGTAATCGATGGCATAATTGAAAATAATAACATGACACACTGTGGTTTTAGTTTCTACAAACAACAAGGATATCATGCCTATAATCACAGTGTAACAAACAACTTCGTCAACGACTTGCCATTCTACTACAATGTCAATGGTGACGGATTATCATTGGACGCAGACAGCTACGGACAGATAATGCTTCTAAATTGTACAAATTCAGCTATCTCCAATGGGGAGATTGTCAACGCTACTTACGGAATAATACTCATCGTTGGTAACAACATCGATATCACGAATGTTGCTTTGACAGCTCATCACGTGGGAGCATTGTTTGACAGAGCAACTAACGTGACTCTCGAAGACTGTGTCCTTTCAGAATCCTATTTCATAGCACATTATGCTCATGATTTCTTTGTTGATAATCTGACAATTCAAGAGAATGATGATCCATGCAGTATATCGGACACACAGGATTTCCAGATTTTGAACAGCCTGGCGGATGTAGGTTCTGAGGGTTTCTACATCCTGGATTCCCAGGATGGTCTTATTCAAGGAAATCGATTCTTCACGGATGGTAAAATCGCAGTATGGCTTGCAACATCCAGTCAAGACATTGAGATCTACGACAACGAATTCAAGTGGTGTAACGTTGGAGTCTATGGAGAAGGTGCCTTCAATATCAATATCACATTGAATGACTTCCATGACAATGGTCATGGTGCAGTTGCAGCTAACGCTAACAATTGGAGAATCATAGATAACACATTCTTCGCAAATGAATACACTGGGCTCCAGTTTAACAATGTTGTAAGTCCCTTTGTTGTCAACAACAGCTTCATGAATATAGATGAGAACGGATGGGAAGATGCATCAACGAACTTCTGGGATGATGGTGTTGATACAGGAAACTACTGGTATGTCTATCCACTTGTATCTCCGCACCCAATTGGAGGGTCTGGTGGTTCGACTGATCGATATCCTATGAGCTATGATGCTCCAACTGAACCAATGCTTAACGAACCAGAAGATATCGAATACGTGGAGTTCGTGGAAGGAAATGAAATTATCTGGATTGTTGCAGATGACGACCCAAGAGATTGGGAAGTGTATGTGGATGGAGAGTTCTGGGCTGGAGATGCGTGGAACTTCGGCAACATCACTGTGAATATCGATGGCTTGTCCTACGGCGCACACACAGTGGAACTCATTGTCTGGGACCTTAGCAATAACAATGCGACTGACACAGTTCTTGTGACTGTAATCGATAATACGGACCCAGGAATATCATCACCAAGCAACGCATTCATCTTCGTCGGCGTTTCAGGAAACGAAATTTCTTGGACTATATCAGACCAGAATCCTGACAGCCTTGAGTTGTATCAAGACGATGTCATGGTCGACAGTGGAAGCTGGTGGTCAACAACTTGGACATACAGTCATGACCTCGACGGACTTGCAGAGGGTGAGTACACATTCACTCTTGTTATCTATGACGTTGATGGCAATACGGCATCTGATGATGTAATTATCTACGTTCTTGGCGATGACGTGAATCCTGTCATCAATCATCCTAGTGACATCAATATGACTGAAGGTACAGTTGGCAATTACATGATTTGGACTGCCACAGATGACTTCCCTTCACATTATGTTGTTGTTGAGAATGCATCAGTTATTGGAACTGGAGATTGGGGTGGCACAAGCATAAGCTTGAATATTGATGGCTTACCCGCTGGACACTACACATTCACTATTACTGTCCATGACTCAAGCGGCAATATTGCTACCGACTCAGTCAACATCACTGTTATACCAGAGGGCGGATGGCCGCCCATAACACCACCTGACTACACCTTAGCTATCGTAGCAATACTGGGAGCTGCAGGCATCATCGCTGTAGTAGTAGTGTTGATCATCATGCGGAAGAAGAAGGCGAGTGCAGCTTAAGGAGGAGTAACAAATGAAAAAGAAATTATTTGTAATGGTCTTCCTTGCGATTCTCGTCATACAACCCATTGTTGCATTCAGCGGAACATTGGCATCGTCAATAGAAAAACCAGTCAGGAACATCGTTTCGTCCCAAGATGCCGGGACACGTTTAGGACCAGGTGAGCACACAAATCATGTTCCGTTTGTAATCAATAGCTCAGCTGATTTTGTGACGCAAGGATGGCCAGGTAGTGGGACTGAATTAGACCCGTATGTAATAGCTGGTCTTAACATCACAACAGCGTCTGCGGACCAATGTATTCAGATAAGTTATACAGATGCATATTTCGTGATTCGAGATTGTTACATAGATATGGTACTTCCTAACATGGCGATTTTCTTGATTAATGCGACCAACGGTAGGATTGAATATTCAACAGTTCTATCAGAAGGGATGGGGATTCACGCTATTTTCTCCGACAACTTAGTAATATCACACACGCTTGCAGAGTCAGTCAGCATGACAATTTTTCTTATTATATGTCACTCTGTCACGGTTGAATGGTCATATGTAAATTGCTCAGTTGGTTTTGGAATTTATCTTGCCGAAGGAAACTATTTCACATCTAGACATAATTACGCATATTCGGGGCTTTCAGGCGGTATGGGCATATTTATGGTTAATTCAAATCATTCATCTAGTAGCTTTGACACATTGGAAGTACCTTTCGTAGGAGCGATTGGTTTCTATGCCGCAAGTTGCTTCTACCTGTCTGTTACTGATTTGGTTAGTATTGCAGGTACTTTTGGCATAATGGCAATGAACTGTCCTTCATCCAATTTCACGAGATGTGTTGTCGGTCCTTCTGATACTTATGGAGCATATTTCGCGGATTGCCCTGACTTGAGATTCACAGATTCAACAGTTTTTGATATTGACATCTTTGGTCTATTGGTGGCAAATAGCAACAACTCTGTCATTTCGAACAATATCATTGAAGATGCAGGAACTATGGGATTACAAATGCTGGGCTGTAACGAGTCGGAGATTGTGAATAATACAATCATGAACACTCCAACAGGAATGGGAATGTACATTGAAGACTCACATGACCTAATTTTGGATTCGAATACAGTAGAGGATGCATTCGCTCAGGGACTCTTTGTGTCTGACTGCAATAGACCAACGATTTCAAACATTGACGTAAGTAATACTGGAGATTCAGGGATCGTTCTTGACAATTCACCCAATGGAACATTAACGAATTGTGCAGTAACTGATGCA
>JAUVHR010000079.1 GCA_030593165.1 Candidatus Thorarchaeota archaeon | reverse complement strand
ACTGATGCCGATCGCCGAAGGTGAACTTGGCAGCGTCGCCTCGATCGTCTTTCGCGCCGATGCCACGGCCAGGCTCAAGAAGGATAATCTGACCGTCTGGGAGATCTACTCTACCGGTGACATGTCCAGACTGTTCGAAGTGCCCATTCCAAGAGGTTCCACTCCCTGAACCGAAGTCAAAAGGGGGAAATCGTCCCCGCCAGTTGAGTTCCACAGTTAGGTCCTTGCCCTGGTACTTAATCACCCACTCCTTCAATGGTTTCACCACCTCAAACAAGAGCACTCCATCAGATAGAGAACCATGGAAATCCCTTGGAACTTCACCCTCAGGTTCAACGAAATAGACCTCCCGTTTGTCATCGTAGAACAGGGCAAATACGAACTCCCTCTTTTGGACGTTGGGCAATAGTCCAATGGTAGAGAAACCGGAGATTCCGGATTCAAGGTCAATCCAGTTGAAATAGTAGCTCTCTCGCCAGTCTGACCTGTCATTGGGCGTGTGTGTATATTCAGTATCATCTTTGAGGTCGGTCATCTGTATCTTCTCCATTCTTAGCGTGCTTCTCATTCAGGAAGAAGGTACAATGTGGGGTCTTCTTCGATATCTTCGTCGAATCTCCCGAATCGGAGGAAGGCAGGATCCGCGTCGTTCTCCATGAAGTAGGGCACATGCTCCTCAAGGATGGCTAGGTCCATCTTCCAACTAATCTTATCAGTGATACCAACTTGGTTTGTGAAACGAGAGAGTCCTCTCCAGTATGCATCAGCACCCGCAATCATGGCGGTCTTCTTGTCCCACTCGGCGAACATCATGTAGAGTTCTCCTTGGGCAGCATCTGCTGCCTCGGCATAGGTCGGAAGCTCATCAAGCCCCAGAGGAACTATCTTCTGACCTCGTTTTGCATAAGCAGCTACTCCTGTTACAAGGTGGGAGTAGTCCCCTGGTTCAATCGTCATTGTGCCTATATCATTGAATGTCGCAGTTGCGTTCTTAATCGTCATAGCCACTCCAAGTGAGGATGTTGGCAGCTTGGCCTCGGTATTGGACCAAGGCATCCACGGCTCCCCTTTCCCATCATTGAGGTGCGTGTACTCGGTCATAACTAGAATCTCGTTCTCGCCCACTGGGTAAGGACCGTGGTCGACTATCTTAGCGCGCGCCTCACATTCGTCCATGAATGCATAGAGCGCAATCGAACCAAGAACCCTTCGAACCTTCTTGACTTGATCCTCTGTTACAGGTTCGAGCTGATCCTTGAGCCAAGTCACAGTGTCTTCATCAAATGCAAGATTCACCCCACCAGATGCAGCCACGGTGGGTTTCCCCGTATTGAAATAGCTCGTTCCTAGACGATACCACTGCTCAAGAATCCACTTCCACTGTTCACGCTTCTCTTCCTGCTCTTTTGCGGGATTACTGTCACACTTGTTGAATACAATCCCCATCCTGCCTAGGCTGTAGTACAGCCACTGGTATGTGATTGAGAGTGCATGTATCTCAGATAGCAGACTCTTGCTACGCTTGGCCAACTCTTCAGGTGTTATTCGTTCCCAGACCTGTTTCATCAAATCGAATTGATGCTTGTAGGTATGGTAACAGGCCACACTGACGTATTCATTAACAGGAAAGAGTTCTGACTCTAGAAGACCTCGCTCTGCAAGAATATCGGAAAAGACCTCGGAAATATGTCCAAGTTGTTTGTTGACATCATGGAGATTCAATGGAATACAACTCCTAACCGTTTGCGCAACGATGGCGAAACAAGCATTCCACACCTACTAAGTATTGGGGTTCGAGTTGGCTCAGAGTGAACCGTCATTAGTCTTATTAGTTCCACGAGAGGACCTCCAAAGATGGTGGTTCACGGTGAGAAAAGTCGGACAGGGTCTAATCTCTCTAAGATTGACTGCGGAGGGAGAGCTGAGGTACATCACTTCAGTCAAGGAAGTGATTCAGCTCCTGAAAGAGGGAGCAGATGGTAAGATCGTTCTAGTTGAGGATGCCGGAACCACATTTCTGGCCCCTATTCTGCCCAAGCTTGCTGGAGTTGTCTGTATGTCCGGAGCACTTGGGTCACACTTGGCCATTGTTACTAGAGAATTCGAGATACCAGCTCTAATGAGCACTAAGCTGGAAAACCCAAGTGAGCTAAACACGAAACGCGTGGTCATCCAACCAGACGGTGGAACCGAAGGATCACTCTTCGTCATCAATGAGTGACGGATTTCGAGAGGATAGTTCCAAAGGAGATTTGAGATTGACTGAAGACAGTCGCCTAATACTCCAACTCGAGAATATCCAGATACATGATATGTTGCAACATGGTGGAAAGGCCGCGAACCTTGTAAGACTACACCATGCCGGCTTTAGAGTCCCCAAGGGGTTCTCAATCTCAAGTCACTACTTTGCTTGTATGATTAGTGATATTCCTGAGATGCAGGAGATAATCAGACAGCTCGACAGATGTGAGGACTATGAGGATATCTTGGAGGGCGGAACTGTACTCCAGATTCTTGTGAGAGAATACGAATTCCCTGAGAACCTTAAATCACAGATAGCTAAGGAGTTGCATTCACTCAAGGGCAGAGTGGGACCAATTGTACCGGGTTATGCAGTACGTTCCTCTGCTACCGTCGAAGATGGTGAGCACATTTCTTTTGCAGGTCAGGCCGAGAGCTTCCTCTGTGTTGGTGGAATCGAGCGTGTATTAGAAAGTGTGAAGAATACATGGCGCTCGACTCTGTCCCCGGGAGCTCTGATTTATCTCAAGAGCAAAGGTGTATCCATTGGCGACGTGAAGATGGGAGTAGTAGTACAAGAGATGGTTCCGGCAGACATTGCAGGAGTTATGTTCACCGCTAATGTAGTTACGAATGATAGGAATCAGGTTCTCATAGAAGCCACATGGGGTCTAGGCGAGCTTCTAGTGGCGGGAAAAATCACTCCGGACACCTACCTAGTGGATAAGCATTCATTGGACATTGTGGAAAAGAGATTGGGCACAAAGGAACTGACATCAGCACCCACTGGAGTGGGTGAAAATGTGCACATTACTCGCTTTGAAACACCAGAAGAAAAGCGACAAATCTACACATTCGGTGAAGAGGAACTTCAGAGTGTGGTTCAAGTTGGCTTAGAGATAGAGGATAAGATGGGATGTCCTCAAGATATCGAGTGGTGTACACGTGACGGTGAAATCATTATCCTACAGACAAGACCGATTACAAGCCTGGGAGAAGCATAGACAGAAGTGATCTCCCTGGCTTGACCTCAATGGCGCCCTCGGGACAGACCTCAACGCACCTCATACATCCAGTACACATTGACGGCCAGACAGCAGTGATTTTCCATTTCTCTGGATTGAAAGGATCAGGATGGTCCTCCAGTGTGGGATGCATTAGAAAAACGGCAGGATCGCAAGTATTCAGGCACTTCCTGCACTCTCTTGGATCCACATTGACTCCTTCCTCGTAGCCACATTTACTGTAGTCGATTTTGATTTTTGTCCTTGCCACCATTATTCACCCCGTTAGTAGTTACCTGCCTGACCGGGCACCTCTGCCCTTGGAATGATTTTGATGGCATCATGTTTGCAGACGTGTCTGCAGACACCACAGCCAAAGCACTTGTCTAGGTTGACAATAACACGGTCAATGGAGGGGAGATATCTGAGAGCACCAAACTGACACATACTAACGCATTGCTTACATCCTTCGCATTTGTCAGGATCAATCTCAACGATGTACTCAGCCTTGTAGACCGTCTTGAGACCAAAGTCGTTTCTCAAACGCAGTCCACCACATTCAGGGCTTTCACACGAACATATCGCATTGATGTATGGAACAGGCTGGAACCACACAGATGCAACGTATCCCTTCTTATTCTGTCGCTCAAGTGCCTCAATGGCCTCTTCACGAGAGATGTAAAATTTATCAGAGGGTACATATCGCCCAAGCTTCTCAATGACACCGGATAGCTGTCCAAAATTGATACAGACGGCGTCTTTAACTCCCCGCTGCATCCAACGGCATACACAGTAATTCAGGCAAATAGGTTCGGCCGCAAGATTACCCAGTATATGTTGGGCGTCCTCCATGGGCAGGACTTGCCCAAAGTGCCCATCAGCCTGAATTGGATTGCGTCCTGAACCCTCGCGATGTATCTGTCTCTCAGCAGCCCATCTTAGTACTCTCCCTATGATAGGCATCTGCATCTTGTATCCCAGTCCAATAGAGCTGAATCCCATTATTTTTCGGATGAAGAGGGTTTCCATGGCCTTCCATTGTTCTTCAAGGTACTCTCGCAAGTTATGCTCGTCCGCAAGCTCGTTTGAATAGAGCCGGGCATTGTCGTACCATTTTCCGCCTTCACCGTGTTTCATACACCACTCGCACATCTTGATTTTCACACCATTGGGTAACTTGTCGCAGGAACCAAAGCAATCGTTCCTATTGGCAAATCCTGATAGACTGAAACTGCCCTATATAAGAATCGCGAGAACCTGCAATAATGATTCAAATTTCATTGATAACGCAGTGAAATAGAATTGCTTTCCTATGCGAGAGAGGAAACCAGTTGCGGTGTGGATTGAATACGGGATATCCTTTTCTCTTGTTTTCACCCCTTTCATCGTGCTCAGGATGTACTCCATATGATTCGATTAATTGGTGTCTTATCCGAAGGTGGTGTTTCAGTTCATCTCAAGACGAACCTAGAAACAAGGGGAGAGATTCTTCTTGGGGCACTCATTGAGGCCACAAAGACTCTGAGCACTGTAATGGGTTCAGGCGAGGTCAGCAAGCTGGACTTTCAGGACCGGAAACTCATCGTAACAGAGGGTGAAAAGGGCTACACAGTGGTTGCTCTTGTAGACAAGGCTGAAGATTACATGGATACATTCGTCAGAGTGATTTCTGATGAGATAGACAAGTCCGAGATAGCAAAAGCAGACGGGGTCGTGACAAATGAACACATGAACATCGTCGATGGCATCCTGAACATGTTTGTCGTGCATCAGCTTGATGTGTCACTTCCCGATATGCTGGAAATCGTTTGGAAGCCCCTCAAGAAAGCAATCGGAGACAGAATTGATTTGTCCGATAGTGCAACGGTAGAGGAGAGAACACTGGAGGAAGAGTGGGAGGCATTCAAGTCCAGAGCAGAAGAGAGTATCGAAGAGGCCTTGTCCCATGCCAGAAACGGGGACTTCGACAAGGCATGTGCATCAAGTCAAGGATTGGAGAGTCAGTTTGCCAAGATGTTTGCTGTCAAAATGGCGGCTCTATCCATGTCAATGACCAAGACACAGGCACCACCAGTTGACAAGCTCAGATTCTGTGTTGAATCACTTGTTGGTGATGATCCATTTGTACAGTTGACCAGGGCAATAGCTGGCAGGGTCTCCGGTGAATGTTCATCTTTGGACTACTCACATGCATATAGGCATGCTGCTGGTCACTTCAAATTTGAAGATGATGAGGCCAATCTTTTGCTGGCGTTTCTCTTTGTGGATATCAATGTTGATGAGGATCTTGAGTTTGCTCAGCGTCTAATCCAGTATTTTGCGGACCGCGGTTATCTTGTCGTCAGCAACTACATTTCCGCAATTCTTGAGAGAAGTGCGCTCTTTGATAGGCTGTACTCAATCACATCGTATGACGACTTCAGAGATGACCTCGGAGTATGGAAGCATCAGATTGAGGACACCCTTGAGGGCTTGGACAGGGTTCTGAAGCTAAGACTGCTAAAGAAAATCCTCATGAGAAAGGAAACGAACGAACTGGGGCTTAGTGGAGCCTTGAAACTCCAGAACTACATCGCTCTACTCACTGCACTAGCTGAGTCGCCCGTCCTTACGATAAACGAACGGAAGAAAGTGCTCGAAGAGATCATTTATCTCTATCAGGAGTACTTCAGAAAGTTATTCGATACTGATGTGCCTCTCTTCGCATACACAATTGACAGTGTCTTTCAAAGCTTAAGTGTTGCCAACGCTGAGTTCTATCAGCTATCAATGGGTGCCGAGCGTCAGAAGCATCTCCAAAATATGGTGGAATTCCTACAGGACATTCTCAGGGTTGTTGGTGAAGAAGGGCAGAAGAGGTATGTCCGCTTCTCTCTGTTTGTCGTAGCTAATGCAATCTGCCCCACTTTCGCGATGGCGGAAGAACTCTCCGACGAGGAGATGAAACTGATGATTTCAGCCATGGGAACAACTGACGTTTCAGTACTGGAGAGACAGCAGATACTATATCCATTATACTTTGCAACAAGTTTCAGTAACATGGCCTCAGCATTTGCAGCTATGGTTCCTAGAATGCTTGTAGGAACTGAAATGACCATAGCCTTGAACAAGTGCGTTTCCACGCTTCTTAATATTCAGGCGTTTTTCATGACACATGGCGTGGTTTGTCGGGACGATCTGATGTACACAACTTACCATGCAGCTCAAGCGCTTGGAGGAGCCAGTGAAGATGATTTCAAGTCGATTCTGCGGGTTGTGATAGCACTCAATAGAGTAGCAATACAGGACCCCAAGAAGTTCGACTATGAAGTTGCAATGATGGGGAAACCTCTAATTGATTTGCTTGTTAGAAGCTGGAGAAAACTTGGGAACGATGATCTAAGGGATGAAGCGATAGATTACTTGGAAATCTCCATTGCAGCCTGGAAGAAGTATGGGTTCCCCGAGAAAGCAAGCGAACTTCAAGACATTCTTAAGATGCTGAAGTCCTGACTATTAAAGAAGAAAAGGTGTGGATGGAGCGCAACTCTGCAACCCCATCCGTTTCTGTGTAATTACTAGTCTTGATTTTGATAACCATCTTCGTAAGTTCGTTCTTCTGATTGAGGGAGTTTTGGCTCACGATCCCACCAGCGACGTCGAAGTCGATGATATTTTCGTGTCCCCCAAGTTCCAGTCCACCAAATTCCCTTACTTTGCCGATAGTACATGACCATCTTCATTGATGATACTAGCATAGCCCAAATATTGCCAGCAACTAGTATGAAGAGGAATACACTCCAGCCAATCGTGAAGGCTATTGTGAGATCAAAGCTAGGTACTAAGCTAGCTAGCTCTGCGATTGAAGTTGTCACCCATTCTGTTCCATTGAAGCTGTAAAAATAGTAGATTGGATAGAGAAAGTTGACAAGGAATGAGGATAGTATTATCCAACCTGTGGCAGTCAGAGTTTCAATCAAGAGATTCAGATTATTCTCACCGAACAGATAGACCGAAAGACCTCTGAGTGATCCAACAAGTAGTAGCATAGCTGCTATCTTCATGAAGATAACGATTGCCGGATTGAAAGATGCCACTATGGGAGGTAAGAAGAGGATTATGGCTACTATGATGCCTAGGACAACATCAGCTGCCGCTTCAAGTTTACTCTTTGGCTTGAAAGCACCACTACCAATTCCAAAGACACCTTCTAGTGTTGTTCTCTCAGTTGGTAACTTACTTCTATCAACAAATAGAGAAATTACTCCTATGAAGAGGAAAATGATAATCAGATTGAGTACGATTATCAACGGGATAGCGAAGGGGAGGTTGTGAAAACCCCAGAGGTCGCCAAAGGCCATTCCAATCATATATGCACCAACAATGAATGCTGCACTTATCGCAAAGAATGCAAAGAGAATTCTGAACAAAGGTTGAGCGTATTCAGCTGGGACTGGCCCAACACGTTTTCCTGTGCCAGCGTACTCGTTGGCAACACCTTTTGGCTCACCCAATCTCTCAATAGCCATCAAAGTTGAACCTGCAGTGATTCTACCTTCACCAATCTCTTCAGCAGACATCAAAATATGTGTACGAATCTCTGTAACAATGTCTTCACTGTCTAATGGTAGGTAGACTCTAACACGTTCAAGATATTGTTCAATTAACGTATCTGGATCTTTAGTCATTGTGCATCACCCTCAAGTATTGTTGCCATCTCTTCGAAGAGTTCAAACCATCTTGACTTCATCAGTCTCAATGCTGCTCTACCCTCTTGTGTTATGGAATAGTATTTCCTGGGTTTCCGCGGATCATCATAGTTCCAATCAGCCTTCAGGAGTCCTCTTTTCTCAGCAAGTCTCCGGAGAAGAGGATAGACAGTTCCCTGTTCAAACGCTAGGAACTTTGCGCCAGTCTCTTCGAGTTTCTTTACAATCTCGTAACCGTAGCTGCTCTCATCCTCAAGTACTGCGAGGATTGCTAGAGATGCAGCTCCTTTCTTGATCTCTTTGGACCAGCGCTCAAATTCTTCATTCGCTCGTTTGTTCAAGTCTATTCACCATGTATATTGTCTGTGTGTGTACATAATAAGGTACTGTACGACGTATAGTACTAAGTGATAAACAGATATAAGGCTTTCTCTTGGAGCATTAGTCTCATTTGGATAGACCAATACGATTACTCGGTATTTCTTACAGCAGGTACAACAAAGAAGCGCAAAACATAGACAAGTAGACCGATGACACCGCCAACTACACAAAATTGGTAGATTACTGCACTGCTGATTAATCCAAGAAAGGGATTCCCCAAAAAGGGCAGAAAAGGATTCATCTCTGAATAAAGAAAAGAATCAAGAAAAACGTGCGAGTATGTCCCCAGGAGAGATGACAGTAGGATTACGATGTATGATGACTTTTGACGTAGATTGAACATTGTAAGAAAAGACTCGAGATGAGTTCGGAGTGACCAGACAATAATGGACACTGCAAGAGCAACGATTGTTGCTCCCAAGTAACTGTGAAAGGGACCGTGAAGGTAAGGACCGAGATTAAACATGAGGATTATCAAGGGTTCCAAATCGAGAACAACACTAGCTAGAAAAAGAGCAGAGATATCCAAGAAGGGGAATAGTACAGCACCTAGTAAAGCAGCAGGACCAAAGTGATACGGTGTAAATGGCATTGGCGTTCCCTTCAGTTTGTTAGACCTGTTTCATTTGACCCAGAACCACATCAAGTTTCTCAATCAAAGTGGAGTCTACGGGTTTCAAACCTAGTTCAAAGGCTGCATCATTGTAGAAATGAAAGAAATCGAATGGTTTTTGCACCAATTCGATAACCTGATCATGAGAGATTTTGGTAGAACGTTCCATTGATTGTGTCATTCGCCCAGATAGGAAATGACCCTTTGGGATTCCTCTACCAGTCTGGTCGATAGAGAATTCCTCGTAGAGCTTCTTTGCTTCATCTATCTTATCAGCAAGGATTGTATCAATTATTGATTCAAGAAGTTGGAAAATACTATCGATATTCGATTCGTACTCCTCGATTGCAGCATTGTGTGCATCGATCCATGGATCTGTTCCCTCAGCTCTTTCGATTGCCTTCGGTGAGCAGTAGGCATTAGCAAGACCCTCACTAACAAGATATTGAAACAATGCAAGTACCCAGAATTCTTTCGTATCTCTATTTTCCCACCATGTATCTACAATGGGATGTTTCTTCCACCAGTATGTGAATCCACTATGATGAAACTCGTGTGTGAAATGTGCTGGATTCATAATTGATGGCTCAATGAATACAAGAGAGAGAAAGGTCTTGTTCCCCCGATTCATTCCACCATTAAAGCCGTCAATTGTCAGGAATACATGTCCATCTATTGGAGTGCCTTGAGGCAAGTACTTCAGAGTGTTCTGTTCTGTTTCAGCCCAATCAAAATCTGATAGGAGTTCCAGACCCTCAAGCATCCGTTCATGATCCTCGATAGCAGTCCTGAATCCCGAATCTATGTGTGAGCCCCATTTATCCAACCCTTCTGGGGAATCAAGATGCAAAGATTCCAGAATTCTCTGAATTGTATTCCAAATATCTTCAATCCACGATTCATACGCAACGACCCACTCAACAATATCAGATTGTGATAGGATTTCTTTGATATCAGACTCGGTAAGTGGTTCATTATTCTGTATTCTGTGAAGCTTGTTCAACAGGAGTTTTGCTCCAGAACCGTGAAAAACTATTGGCAATAGCCCACCCAACTCGTATGGAATCTATAGGTGTGTTAAGTATGGCGATTCATTTGTTAGTGAAATTGGATTCTGGAATGGAATCAAATCATGCTCAAAGCGTTCAACACTTATTCATATTTGAATTTGTGGTGATTATGCAGTTACTTGAGAGAATAGCACAGTACATGATATGGGCTAACGATACAATTTGGAGACTAGTAGAGCCCCTTAGCGATGAGGAATTCACACGTGCCCTTGATCAACATGGAACAAGTATTCGTGGAAAATACACTCACCTTGCTTTAGATACGTGGGAGTGGTACTACGACTGGACTGGAGAGGAGTGTGGAGAAGAACCTGATTTCACAACAATGTCAAGAGCTGGATTGTTCTCATTCATTTCTGATTACAGTCAAAAATGGCTTGGCCTCATAGGGAATAGATCCGTAGAGTCCTTGGAGATGAAAAGGGGAGGAAGAACATTCATTCTTTTGTTCGAAGAGATTCTGTTCCATATGGCAAATCACATGACATACCATCGAGGTCAGATAGTCATGGGATTGAGAATGCTTGGAAAAGATGTTCCTATGACTGACTATGTACCGTACAGAGCAAACGAAACCTGACTGTGATGTTGCATTTTAGATAACTATGCAAGTTTCGGTACGTATGATTCCTTCAACACCATGGATGGTTCTAGTTAATTCTCTCAAATCCTCAGTAGATTCTAGCTCAGTATATGCAATGATGTCATACGGTCCGGTAACAACATCAGCTTGTGAAATGCCATCAATCAGTTTGATACTCTCAGAAGCCTGCCAGACTAGTCCAACTGTCGCTTGAATCAGAATTACTATTGACAGCATTGAAGCTCACCTGTTGTTACAGATTCATTTATTTCCATTTGATAAGGACTTCTATCAAATTCGCAGAGTTTCTTTTATTATTGGTACGAAAGAATTCAAGATTTTACCGAGTGTTTAAATCGGGGCTTTTGAAGTCCGTGTGAACCATGGCGCTTCCAATCAGTTCGAGCAAGTCTCATTTTGTTGCTTTCACCGCAGTTTTCACGGCTATGGTCGCAGTACTAGACACTATTCCAATCATTCCTGGGTTTTACAGTGGTATCTGGGACTCATGGCTATTCTTGTTGAGCCCTCTAATCGGGATTCTACTAGGACCCTATATCGGAGCTCTCGCTGTTGGTCTTGGAACCCTTGTTGGTCATTTTGTCTATTTTCGAGATATTTTCGAACTTGTGTTCATGATTGGTGCGCCATTGGGTGCAGCGATGGCAGGTCTTGTCTATCAGCATCGTTGGAAACCGGTTCTTGGGGTGTACACAGTTCTGCTCCTCGGCTACTTACTATATCCGGTATCATGGATACTACCTCTTTGGGGAATATGGGATATTCTTGCTGGATACGGATTATTGCTGTTTTTCATTCTTCTAGTTACACGTGATTTAATTCCGCAGTCTGAAGAGCGAAGAAGACTTCTAAACCTACTATTCGCTACCGTGATTGGTCTTGAGGCAGATGTCTTGTTGCGTGTGTTCATACTTGTCCCAGGTCAGACTTATTGGTTGTTCTATGGATTTACTCCAGAGATGTTACAACTGATGTGGCTAGCAGCAGGGATCATAACTCCTTTGAAAGTTGCAATGGCTGCTCTAGTGGGAGTAAC
>JAUVHR010000168.1 GCA_030593165.1 Candidatus Thorarchaeota archaeon | reverse complement strand
TGTGTAGGATGTACTTGGAGTAAAAAGGATGAGTGAATCGGGTTCGATAAGAGTTCTTCGTGGTTTCATCTATTGGGTAATTTCGTCACTAATCATGATGGATATTGTACTACTATGTTTCCTTGATTTCTCATTGGCATTCCAAATAATGGGAAATCTGGTCATTTTGCATTATCTATAATTTGGTGGTTGCTCTCCTCCCTGTTTGGTGGAATTAATCACCTAATCCGCCATATTCAGAAGTATCTTCCAAGCACAGTGAAAGCACCAGAGAAATCTGATAGGATCAATCTAGCAATCTCAAGATTCCTATATTTTTCATGTCTTACTCTTCTCCTTATTGGATCGTCATTCGAGCTGAATACTGTTCTGAATGGCTTCCACTGGCTAGGTATTCATTTGTTGATCTTCTCAATTGGTTTCATTATTGATTCAGCAATAAACGAAAAACTGGTGAAAGATACAGAAAATGCAGCTAAGATATTAGCTAAGAAATTCGCTGTTGCTGCTTGGTTTTTTGGTGGAATCATCATGGGCTACGTCCTGTTCTTTGGTGCAGTCATAATTCTGATAGTCATTGGACTTCACCCAACCTTTGACCTCTTTATCACTAATAGTACCATTATCCTCACTGGCGGATTATTTACGGCAGCCTCCTACTATGGCAGAATCCAAACAATCTCAGTCTATCGTCCTGAATTCACAGGGTATCTTCAGATCATGGAAGAGGTCGATGAGAATAGGTCTGCATTTGTGCAGCACCTCACGAGTGAAGACGAACCAGAACATTTCGAAACTGATGTCAACTATGCAAAAGAAGTAATTGAGATAACACTCCCTTATGCGCTCATATTTAGAAGAATGATGGAAGATGATGAGGAAGGATGGGAGCTTCGCGGCAAATGGAGAAAGAAAAGCGCAATTCCTTGCTTCAAGGTTGATAAGCTTGCTGATAGTCCAAGAAAAATGGAGCCAGTTATTGGTAAATGTGGTAAGTGTCTTAAACTATTTGCCCATTCCAGTCGTACTTTCATACTGACGGTCTTCACAAGGCAGACAGAATTACAGGAGCCAACATGCAGCGAAAGAGTCGAAGCATCTCCTCAGGAGTAGACTTGTCCAGGTGGCTCGCGTCTTCGGGACTTTCTCCTTGAGAGCTATCTAAAATCTCGTTATGTCCTGCTGAACCTGCTCCAGATCATGCTTACGTTCCGCTAGATATTTCTCAGAACAAACAACTCCCCCCTCCTACCACGAGTCCCTGCTGGCTGTTTCCTTCAGCTGGTTTTGATGATAGTGATTCCACTATTCCGAAAGCCTCTTCAGCTTCTCTGTCTCTACCTTGCTTTTTCAATGCAATTCCAGGGCTGTTCCATGCTTGTGCATCTGTGGGGTCTAACTCGAAGGCCTCTCTGTATGCCTGTTCTGCCTCCTTTTGCTTACCCTGTTCGTCTACTCACTAATGCATCGAGACCCTACATATCACTGAACAGGATTCATGAAGGACAATGGATGATGATTTCTCTAACTCAATGTTTCGTACAAGAAGTAAGTGTCATCTTGAAACGTTTGCAGCTTCTTCGTTCGGAGTTCAAATGCAGTGAATGGATATTGCAGCTTGGTGATCAGTTTCAATCTAGGTTTCTCATCCATGTTCCAGAGGTCGCGCAGTTTTGATTCCGTGAGTTCTGCTGTTCTCATGCTATATTCCTTATAGGAGTCTACTAGCTTACAACGACCGCGGACAATGAATACTCCACATACTATGAATATGAATGGAAGAAAAACACTTCTTGTCAATTCATACATTCCAATGCTCATCAAGAACTGATCTAGTGGTTGAAACCATCCAAATCTCAGAAGAACACCTAGAGAAGCTGATAGTAGACAACCAATCACTCCTATTTGCAAAATCCATCTCTTGAACCACCCAGTAAGTCCTGTGACCTTTTCGGGTTCCATTGCATGCCAAGTGTCTGGAATTTCCAGAAGTACTCGCCTATTCCGTGTATAGGACCTCAACTTCCAAGCTGGAGTTGGTTGACAGTGGTAATGAAAGATGTCCCAAACGATGTGTTTGATCCTCCAATTACCGGTACCCACAAAACGTGTTATGTCCTCTTTTCTCATTCTGCCTTTCTCTTTGTCTGAAATCTTCTCAATCCATATGAAGACAGGTACATAGTCCATTGCATGTGATGTAGGTAATATACCAGCGTACTCGAGAAGCCAGATAAACCAGAATATTCCACCAATGGCCAAGAGAGCCCATGAGAGGAGTTCTATTTGCCAAGAGAACGCCATTATTGGATATAAGAAAATCACAGGGGTGGTTGAACGGAACACAATCTTTTGACCCTTAGCATTTCTAAATATATCTTCAATATGAATTCTCAAGCTCATCAGAAATACTGGTAGGGGTGAGAGAAAGAATGCATAAAATTGAATCAACTGACTACTCGTCAGTCCTTCAATTGTGAAGAGATACTTCAGATAGAAAGTCCATAGGAACATCAACCAAGGAAGCATAACCATCCAAAAGAAACTCACAGTACCTCTCTGACGAGTGTACACATAGAGATACTGTAGACAACGAGATGATTTGTTGCCTGCCTTTTCTATTGCTCGGGAAAGTACGCCACCCCAATACTCATGTTTCCATGGTCTCAAGGACTTACTCCTTTCACCTAATATCCTTGTGAGAGTGGGGGTCTTCTCATTCCTGAGACCAAATCCAATCAAGTTCACATCTGGTGCAAATTCTTCTAACTGTTCAGGGACAGAAGGATTTGTTATGCCCGGGTCATCGAATTTCAATACTCTGTTGGAAGTCTCTGGGTTGATACTATCGTGCCTTCTTTCGAACTCGTCACGCAACTGTTGAACAGCATTTGCTAAGTTCTCACTTGGCCACTCATCCCTTTGTGTGAACATTCTTGTTTTTCTTTCTGTGATTTTCCTTCGTCTTTCTCCGGTGTTTTTCTCCATGTATTCTTCAACTTTGTTGGTAAGTTCTTGCATTCTCGCCTGACCATAATCTGATAATTGGACTCCACCCCTTAGAAGTCCACCAATTACATCATTTAAAACGCCAAGCTGAATGGGAGTTAATTCTCGGAAGCCAGGTAATGTGGCAAAATCATAGAGAACGACATCAGCCGCCAGGTCAAAGAAGATCTGCATACCAGGAATCAGTAAGACCAACTCACAGAGTCCCTCATAGAAGTAAGTGGCAAGCGGTTCAGGTTTCACCCAGTTCTTGTCTTTCTCATGCGGAAACAACTGAGTCATGTCGTATTCAACAATTTCACCCAGATTTCGTTCATGAGCCCTCTTAACATGAAGTACATCATCCGGGTCGTAACCCATCAATTGACAGGCAACAGAATCAGCTGCCACAACATCATTAGATGCAATAATCGTATGGAAATCAACAGGTCTACACGAGAGGGGACCCCATGCCTCTCCACCAATAGTCCCATCAATGATTGTCAGATTAGGAGTAAACGCATCATTGACCTCGTAGATTACATCCTCAATCCCAAATCTATGATACTTGGCTTTATTTTCCTGCGGAAATGTTCCATACATATTCTTCATTGCAATCGTGATGTTGGTAAGGAGATGCGTCTTCATAGTCGGGACGGATATGATCACATCTGCTTCTACTAGCTCCTTTGAGACTGGAACCTTCCCAATAGCACTGTTTTTCCCAAAGTCAAATCGAACCCAATCGGTCTCAGCCAAGTTCAGAAGTACTACATCCTTCTCCTCAGCCCATTCTAACCATCCCTCTTCCTGGGCCACAGGATAGAATTTAGTCCAAATCATATCCGAATCTGCGACAACAGGTTCAGCTCCTAGGGTGCGTATCATGTCAACAAGCTTGTCAACGACTTCGATACTAGTGAATGAGCCAGGAATTGTAGGATTTCCACCACTGATGTTTGGTTTGATTAACACTCTTTGTCCAGCTTCTACAAATTTGTCAAGACCACCAAGACCTTGTAGCGCTGCTTCCACGAGACCGTGTATCTCTGCTTCCGTGAGACGATGTACCTCTGCTTTATCGAGAGTTTGTGGTGGTTCCCATCTTTTGACAACAACCTCGCTCTTCGTTATTGTTCTACGACTCTTGACATCCTCGTACGACACCTTTTCCAGACGATAGAACCCTTCATCAAATGCTCTAGCTGCTCGATACCCCAGAAGGTACCATACAGGATACAGGAAGAGCATGACTACTGCAATCCAGACGGCAACGTCAGCCTTGGCAATTCCTGTGATGTCAGTATGAAACATCCAGACTGGCCCTTCGGTATATGGGATTGGCCAATCCCACAAATCGAGATATAGGGCTGCGCTACCCATCATGAAAGCTCCAAAGCAGAAGAATGCTCCATACAGTGTCGATACTATCTCTCGCCATCCATCAGAAACAACTCCACGAAGTCGCTTCCAAAGGTAATAACCAAACATCCCCAGCAATAATAATATTGGGGGGTCTAGTATGTAGCTCAATTCGGTCGCCCCTTTTGTAATAATATAACTAATATCTTGTTGAATATTAAACTTTCTAACAGTGTCGAAGAACATAAATGCTACTGATGATTGAATAAATTAACCATGTTTCCTAGAAACGTTTTCATAATTGGATGGCTCTTAACATCAGTTGCAATTGTCATTCTCATTTATGGGTACTATACACTGTTCCCCATATTGTTCATTGGCGGTCTAGTTTTGGCTTCAATAATAGCTGGATGGCTAGTGTTGAAAATGGATACAAAGGCCCTCATCATTTTGGTCACTACTACGCTTGTTATGGGATTCATCGATGAGTATGCTCACACATCATCCGGCATCCTCACTTACTTTGACCTTCAGACTCCGTCATTCTTGACAGTCCTTGGATGGCCTCTATTCATTTTGATGATCCTGGGGTTAACAGAATTGGTGACAACGAGAATCAATTTGCCAAAAGCTTTGGACAGGAAAGGTTCACGTGCAGTAGTTGCTCTGATACCATTAGTATTAATTCCAATTCTTGTTATCGTGCAGGGATATGAGGGATCATTCAACTGGTCCTTACTGGCAATCTATGGTCTCTGGGGAGTACTATCATTATACTTTGTAATGACCGAGTCGTACGACTATAGCTTGTTCATTCTTGTCATCAGTGTTTTGATTGGTGGGGGAATGGAATATCTTGGTGCATTTGAGGGGCTCTGGTGGTACGGAGCCGGCGGTCCTCTTGCTTTCTTCTTGGCCTTCACATGGGTGATCCGAACATGGGCAGTGTTAGCAATCTTAACTCTTCTTAGAGTAAGAACCTCAAAGAGTAGGTGGACACTCTGGCTTCCGAGTGATCCCATCAGAAAGGCTGTTGAGAGAGCAGAGAGTATTCACTGATTAGAATGTCCAAATGCAATTTGGATTATAGAGGCTTTATAGAGTCCAAGTACTTGCAGTCCTCAATCGTCAAAGGTTGATAGTCAATTTGTTGGAACAAGAGTGGAAAATGGGAGTATTGACTGTGAAGCACCTTTTGAAAGTGACTTCGAAATGACCTGTAAAAGAAGAGTGCACTATAGGGACTGGTGAACTTTTTTTCATCCCAATCAAGATATTCTATTGATGGATGGACATACCACTTCTCTATTAATGCCTCAATTACTTCAAAAGCATGATTTCAAGATGACTGTCGTCTTTCTCTCTACAATGATTGGTCTATTGAGGAGAATCGATGAGCCATAGGAGCTCCTGAAGACGAGTGGTTGAGATTGTATTAGGATTCAGCTGGCTCCTTGAGAAGCTAACTGCAAACATCAACCCAGACATCGTTGGGTAGTGCATTAGATAACATTACTTCGTGCTTTCCATTACTGAAACTTTCGACTACGACATCACCAGCGTCATGTGTGCAAACAACTTCGTCACAGGCGTCCTTGAGACTTGACACAACATCTTGATGTGGAAAACAATGTGTGTGGTGACACTGTGAATTCAAAGGTCTATTACCAGTAATCACTGCGACCTTTGGCTTAATGTAGTCAACAATCAGCTCATAGTTACTCCCTCGCCTGCTACCATGATGCGGGACTTTCAGGAAACGTGCACTGACAAACTTTCCTTTTTCACCTAGCGATATCCTTGACCAGCTCTCAAACTGTGCATCCGCACCTAATAGCATCGAGGCTCTACCGTACTTCAAAGCGAGTACAATGGAGGTATTGTTAATCGGAGATTTTCTGTAGCGTCTCTTACTAGTTGGTGCAAGGACATGAACTGTTACAGGACCAAAATGGAATGGTTCTGAGTCTTCGTCAGGATATATCGTCCTGTCAGATAGGTTTCTTTGAAGATATGCTTGCAACTTCCTATTACAAGCTGTATTATGAGGAAACCCATTGTCCCAGAAACCACAAACAGGAACTCTGATTCTCTCGAAATGCTCTAGTAGATTTCTTAACCCCTTAATATGATCATCGTGAGGGTGAGTAGCCACAACAAACTGAACTCGTGTTGGGTTAAAATGATACTTGTCTAAATAGTCCACCGTATAATCATAATCGCCACAGTCTACGATTCCAATGATTCGTTCACCAGCAGGAGATGGCAGTTGCAGTATTATGGAATCGGCATTGCCTATGCCTAGGATATGATTTCGTACTCTCGGCATTTTCAAGACTCACCTCTATCATCAGTGCCAAACCTATCATCTACATATTCGACCACCCAGTGTAGATTGAACACATCCTCAAGTTTGCATGTTTCGAGAATTGCTCTCTGTTGAGCAAGGTACTCAAATATGCTGCGTTTCGTCACCTTCGCAAAATTTATCCCGGAGGCTGGTGTCTCAGTGTCTCTGTCTTCATCCAATAATAGACCCTCAATATGCTGCTTGACATACTGAATCAGAGTAGCAACATCGGATGTTTCAAAAACATCTCCTTCTCTAATCTTCCTGACACTCTTAGTATTGAGTAGACGTACAAGTTTAGAATGATTCATCTCGAGTCGTTTCTGGAAGATTAGGGGTCGATAGGAGTCAGTCTCATCTGGTTCTTCGATTGTCATTCTCACATCTTGAGGAGTACCATGTCCGTAGAAGACGAGTCG
>JAUVHR010000356.1 GCA_030593165.1 Candidatus Thorarchaeota archaeon | reverse complement strand
GCTGTTAATCGCGTTTGCAGCATGGACAATTACCATGTTGATATGGATGGGTTTTGGATACTTACTCCGAGTCTTGGACGATGGAATGCTGCCCAGTGTATACTGGGGATTAGTCCACGATTGGTGGATATTCGCGAACCTTTTGTATTGGGGCTTCACAGCGTTTTGGATTATTCCAGGCTTTATTATCTGGCCACTCTACGTGAGAAGGATTGAGTACTCAGTCATCTCCAAATCAGGTGAAGTCATGCCTGAGATCTATGTTCGTAAAGGATTAATCACAATTACAGAGAAACATGTGCCATTCCGAACAATCACGAACATCTCCAGCAAGGCAGGACCCTTTGACAGGCTATTCGGAATTGGCGCTGTGGAAATTCAGACAGCGGGTATGTCTGGAGGCATGCAACCAGGAAAGAGCCCCGAAGAGAAACTGGAAGGAATACCATTCTTTGAAGAGGTCAGAGATTTTGTACTCAGAGAACTTCGAAGATTCACACACGCATATGTGACTGGTACAGAGATAGGCATTCCAAGGGATGAACCAGTTTCAAGTAGAGATGACAGTCTTGACGATGAGATTCTAATCACACTCCGTGAAATAAGGGATCTACTAAGGCAAGATGGAAGGAGAGAGGACTAGGATTCAAGGAGCACGACGGGTAATATTGATGCTCGTTGCTGTGCTCTTCTTCATCGTCGCAATAGCCCTATATCTCACACGATTGGGAACTCTTACCTAGAGCGTGGTGTTGATTCTTATAGAAATGAAACGGGTTGCAATCGCACTTGTCTTACTGGTGCTGATGATTGTGGCATTCGTCGGACTCCTACTGGGACTCATGCTTGAGAATGGAACATTAGGCCCATAGACTCTCATGGGAGGAGATACTTGATGTGGATCTCAGATTCTATTTGAATCCTATTCAAGAGTTATTGAATGTGCATCCAACATATCTTCGAACTTGACCAGGCTTTCCTGTGCTAGTATCCTGTCCCGCACTTCAAAGACGTATTGCAGAGGTTCCTTAATTCCGGACAGAAAAGAGAGTACTGGCTTGAAGTCAAGCTCTCCGTTCCCGAAAACTTGATGCGAGCCTAGACGCGAAGACCAATCGTGAACATGAACAACTGTAATGGCGTTGCAATGGCGTTGAAACACCTCCCAGTCGGCTCGCAGGACTTCACCTTCGGCTGAGTAGATCTTTGGAATGTCAAGACAGAGCGTGAGGCCCTTTGGTACAAGTTGCTCTATCACTTCACGAATAAGCTGAGTCCATTTGTAGTTCTCAAGTGATATCTGAACATCAGGGGCGGCATGTCGAATCAAGTCCAGAAGATTGCCACGCAATGTGTCAAGGAGTAAATCCCAGTTCTCTTGTGTGAAGTCGTCCTCCGAGGCACCTGCTTTCTTGAATTGCGGTGGTACTCCTGCATGCACAACAAGATTCGTTCTCGATGCAGAAACGTCCCTAGCGAAGTCAATAATCTGTCTGAAGTAATCGAGAATACCTTCACGGATTGGGGCGTAGGTTGAGAAAAGACTCACATCATCTCCGGGTGCATGGAATCCCCATTCAACATTCATCTCTGTGGCCGCGTGTTTCAGCTCTTCTCTTTGTCGTTGGCTGAATCGCTCGGGTGAGAATCTAGGAACACCAAAATCCGGTACTATTCCAGACCAGTCATTTTCAGCTGCATACTTCAATGAATCGAGTAACGAGCTATCATAGATAACATGGTAAGCACATCGGGATGGAAGAGCCATTTGTGAAACCCCCCTTTCGGTCTAGACTCTCTTAGTTGGGTAAATCAATTCACCATTTCTAAACACGATCAGTTCCCCCGGTTTGAACTCAACCCATCGCTCATCAGTTAGCTTCCTAGTAACCGCAATATATCCTGAGGAGTCTTTTGTCTTTTCTTTGTCAAGATCTATGGTTCGAATGTCAATTGTCCCTAATTTCTCATCATGACGAACAAGGTCTACAACACCAAACGGATACTGTCTATGGGTAAAGCGAAGGCCACTGTTGTGGTCATTCTCATCGGAGTAACACAGAAGATAGTCACCATCAGAGAGAATACAATTCAGAGTGTTGTTTCCATCGTTAATCTCTCGCAATTTTGTTTCAACGAACTTGAAAGATGATTCATTCCAGTCTGTGTGCTCAGAAATCATCAGTGAATCAAGAAGATGACAAAATGCATGTTCTGAATCTGTGTCACCTAATGGAATGAAACGATTTAGTGAAAGAGCCTTTACACCTGATAGTGTACCATTATGCGCAAAAGCGAATTCCTTGCGTCCCCGTGACCAATTCATTTGTCTGTAGAACGGATGAGTGTTGAGATAGCTTATTGTTCCCATGGTAGATCTTCTAACATGACTAATGAATGTCCTAGATGTCGGATTCCCTTCAATGAAATCATATAACATGCTCTTAACAGCAGGACGCGGCTCTTTGACAATCTGTAAGAGACCATCCCTATAGAAAGCCAAACCCCATCCATGGGGATTTACTTCGCCTCTGAGCTGAAATACATCCAGTGAAATTTCAGCATCGACAGGGATATTGAATGACATTCCCAGCAAATCACACATGATTCGAACCCCGTAGACAACAGCTACTTAGAAGAAGACTACACAGTTTCTTCTATAGGTTGTGCAGACGTGTTGAATCGTACGTACTCCCCACATCATACAACTGAGCAGTCTTGGTTTCATAGTTCCCTATGCTCTAATGATGAGTTTGCTATCGCTTCTTTATGATAACCACAGCTACTAGCAGGACAGAGATAGCTGGCACTCCAATGACCATGGCTATCACAGCGGGTGAATCAGCAGGTGATACTTCAGTCATGTAATTGTCTACAGCTGGAAGTATGTAGTCCAGAAGAAGTTCTTTCTCTGGGTTGGGCGCATCCATGATGCCCGCTGTAAAGACAACGACCATGTCGTACTCTGGGATGACGTAAATCTTCTGCCCGTAGAGCCCTGCCGCATTAAAGATTCCATGCTGAGCTAGTGTCCACCACTGATACGAATAGCCATCTTCGTCACTAGAGTTAGTAGTATCCTTCGCACCAATCAAGACACCATCATCCGACTCTCTGTATATGCACATAAGCCAACAGAACCACGCAATGCGGTTTCATGCATCAACTACTCAGTTGTTGACGGACTAGTCAAGGCCGACTATCGTTGTTTCTTTGCACTACTTCTCGCGATAATCGTTAGAATGAGCCCTAATGCCCATGCCGAATTCATTATGAACCAATAGAGAAAAAGAAGTCCGGCCAACCCTTGCACGAGCACAACCCAGAGAATAACGAGAATGAAACTAAATAATCCAAAACCTG
>JAUVHR010000203.1 GCA_030593165.1 Candidatus Thorarchaeota archaeon | reverse complement strand
GTTGAAGGACCTCAATCAGCCAAGAAGCTGGAAGAGAGCTTTGGAAATGACGAACGTATGCGGCTCGATCTTTGCATAGAGTGCTTCGACAAGAGATTCAAGATTACATCCATGAAGAGATCCGGCTATGGTGGGACCATTTATCAATTGGAGGAACGAAAAGGAGCTCGCTTTGGAAGAGGAAGTGAGAAATTCTCTTGCTTGAGATGCAATTGGGTTGCATGGACCGAAGAGGGGCTTCGCGCGCACATTGACCAGAAGCACCCAAGTTAGCTTATGATCCGCAACCTAGTGATTCAGAGGATGAGCCTTCTTCTCGCAAACAATCTCATGACCTCGGATTTTCAAGCCTCTTACTCTCTTGGCTGCATTCTCAAGCATTCCCATTCTATATGCTGCAGTCCTTGGCCCTAAACCATGAAGCCAATCCAAGCGTGACATGTCCAGGCAGTCATGAGTTGCAAAGTACGTTCGTAGATCGTCTGCTATAGCATTTCTTCGCTCAAATAGGGCAGCAGTGAACCCAGCGCTAGGGGAAATGAAAGCAAATATCACCCATATCGGGATGAAGATGTCGTCACCAAAATAACCGGGAAAAAAGACGAAGCCGAATAGCATGGGCTGCAATAAGGCAAGAAGGACAAGACCCAATGCGAGATGTTGTCCAGCGTCATCACTGCCAAGCCCTGCCACCCCGATGATGTCTTGCTCTGGTGGAAAGAGGTAGACAAGCACGCCGCCTGAGGCTGCACCTACCATCATTGCGGATAGCATGATGTAAATTGGATACGCAAATGGGTGTTCGATCCAAGCCTGGGGAAACGAGATTAGCGACTGAACTAGAAGGATGACTCCAGTTGCAACTGCGCCGACCATGAAGCCTTTGAAACTGAAGAACTCGTAGCGTCGAGCCATGATTCCTTCAGCCATGTCCACCATTTGCGCCTCTCTCCGTTACAGTATTCTTTTCCTGTAGAATATAAGAACCTATGCACATCTGTAGCCCTGAGCCGACCCCAAGTCAATGAGCGATGGCGGTAATCGCATAGTACATCTCTACGCGAAGAGAGGAATTTATAACAGTTACTTGTTGCCGCATAGTAGCGAGACGCCCAATTGGAGAGGGAGTCTATGGATAACATTGTTGAATTGGACTCTGTATCACGAATCTACACGATGGGTGAAATTCAGGTCCCAGCCCTTCGCGAAGTTTCGCTTCAGGTGAAGCGAGGTCAAGCGATTGGCATCATGGGTCCTTCGGGAAGTGGCAAGACAACATTGCTCAATCTCATTGGAGCTCTCGATAGGCCAACAGAAGGGCGAGTTGTAATCGACAACGTTGACATTACAGGAATGTCGGAGAAAGAGCTCACATCTATCAGAAGAGACAAGATCTCTTTCGTCTTTCAGTTCTTCAATCTCCTGCCAGTTCTTAGTGCAAGAGAAAACATCGAGCTACCACTATTGATTGGTGGAGTTGACGAAGAATTGAGGGTCCAGCGAGTGGACTACTTGCTTGAACTCGTAAGTCTCACTGATCGTGCCGAACATCGACCCGATGAACTCTCGGGTGGGGAACAGCAGCGCGTCGCAATAGCACGCGCCCTTGCTAAGCCACCGGGTTCAGCAAGCTCCGTGGTTGTCCTTGCAGACGAGCCAACCGGAGACTTGGACAGTGGCACTGGCCAGGAGATCATGAGGATTCTCATCGAACTAACAAAGGGGGAAGGCGGCACTTTGATTGTTGTCACACATGACCCTGATGTTGGAGAAAAAATGGATACCGTCTACAGTATGCGGGACGGCAAGATTGTGGGGACAACTTGAGGATGAAGGGGGATTCTAATGTCAGCCGTTCCGGTAGGCTATGAAGCTTTTCACAGTCTGCGCAGAAAGCTGGTCACTCTGATCTGTTTTCTTCTCACAGCAGGTATGATTACTGGAGTTTCCGTCTACGTCGACTCTTACTCTGTACACGAGTGGGACCGACTTACCGACGTAGGGCCCGTGGCTATGATTGTTCAATCAGACGGCTATATTCCATCCGACCTTTCGGAGAACATTTTGCAGATACAAGGAGTCGAGAAAGCGGTACTACTGGATAGTACGTGGGGGGAAATCAAACACGCGTATTCCTCAGAATCGTCGTATTGGGGCGGGGGCAGAATAGTAGCACCAACTGAGGAGTTCTTCGAAGCATTTCCATCGATATATGAGATATTCGCGGGCCGTCTTCCACAGAACACATCCGAAGTTGCTGTTGATCTATGGATTGCAGACGCCTATGGACTTGGAGTCGGTGAGGTTGCGAACATCACAACCGAGTCTCTATATGGTGGTGAGAGCGCCCTCTTCACAGTGGTGGGAGTATACACTTCGCCATTCTCAACTTCATCCGATGATTACTGGGAATTTTACTACAACGATTTTGGAATTGCAATCGTCGTTCCTGGATCTGTCTATTGTGACTATCAAAACACAAGGATTCATGTCGATGTTGATAGGACACCAATCACTCCCTTTGATGCAGGGGCATCGCTGAACTACCTCTATGGTATTGAGAACAGCATTCGTCAACTCGACCCTTCATGGACACCAGAGTATCAGTACTCACGGTACTGGATAACGGGATTGCTATCACAGAATGTGTACCAATTCATCACATGGCAACAGGCTACGCGTAATGCGCAAATCTACAGATCCGTTGGAGTCATCCTACTAGCAGTCTTGGTCATGTTTCTGGCAATTCGTCACAACCTCAATGAGAGACGGTACGAGAGCAACATGCTTCTCTCACGAGGGGCGTCTCAAGGTGCGATTGACAGTATAGCACATAGAGAGTTCGCAATCCTTGCATTCATAGCTTCAATTGGCGGATTGGTCCTGGGAATTCTCTTCAGTAGAGTTGGATTGGGTTCAGAAGGCTTCCTGCAATTCAATGTTGAGAGAGCGCTGAGTGAACCTCTTCTCATCACTATTGATAGTCTGGTATATTCAATCGTGCTGAGTTTTATAATCCCCATTCTTACCATTCTTGGCTATAGATTAGTCTACTCTACAAAGAAACCCCTAGATGAGCGGAAAGGGAAGATGGCAAAAGTTGCTAAGGTGTTGCAGTTAATCAAGTGGGATGCGACGCTCCTCGTTCTAACGGTCTTACTCATGGTTGGAATTATCGCAGGTGGCGCCAGCATACACAGACTCCCATTTATTTCCCAAACGCTCTATATTGCTCCACTGGCACTCTTCCTGTCTATGGCTTCTCTCTCAATAAAGGGATTGAAACGAGGCGCGAACAGAATATCTCAAGCCCTTACGCGGCTTGTTGGCGTAGTACCAGCCTCAGTTGGGATTAGACGTATTGGAAAGAGTGCGTCCTCAGCAGGACCGGTTGTAATAGTACTCGTTCTTGCCATGAGTATGGCATGGGGATACGCGGTTATCGGTTCGTCCCTTCCTGTAACCAAAGAGAATCATGCCAGGTTCGCACTTGGCGGGGACGTTGTCTTCCAGATGGAGTCGTATCAGGCTGAACACTGGGACTCGTTCACTGAGAATGTTTCACAACATGCACAAACTCAGGCATTCACCATATTATCCGTTCTTTCCATGTCGCTCTCCTCTGGTTATGACAGATTCCATGTTGTTGCCATGCAACCCCAAGAATACATCGATGTGGGGTACGACTACGCAGCCAACTCATTGAACGATACGCAACTTGGTGAAATGCTTCTGGAACTCCAGACTAATCCGTTGGGAGCAATCATCACACGGACCATATCCGAGATGTATGAAGTGTCCGCTGGCGACACTCTCAGAGCAGTTCTTGACACAGGTTCAGAACAGATTGTTTTCGCTTTCACCATCATAGGAGTTCAAGATGCTCTCACAGAATTCAGATTCCTTGATTCCGGTACAGATGCTCCGCCCTATTGGGGGGCATCTACTCAAATCGGAGATAGAGGCATTTGGGTCAATCAGGAGTATTTGGCAGAAGAACTCAACTTAACTGAAATTTCACAGACAGTTTGTTGTGTTCGCACTACCCCAGGGGCCAATGGTACTGTCTATGCCGAAGAGATTCTTGAGTCGGGTGGCAACATTGTCGTTGCTGCAGATAACTGGGGTGCTGTCACGAAGGAGCTCGACTATTACACCACTTCAGCTATGTACACGATGGATCGGGCTGTGGACAATATGCTGATGGCAGTAATGGTAGCAACTGTATTTGGAGCATTTACTGTCTATGCCGCAGAGGGTGCAGTTGCGAGAAAACGGGAGATTGCTCTGCTACGATCAATGGGAGCAGAGGGAACCTTAGTTGTCAAAGCGCAATCAGCAGAAATGCTGGTTTTGCTTGCCGTAAGTTCATTGCTTCTTGTTGGCTATGGTCCAGTTTCATTCGCAATCACGTTGTTTACCTATCCAACAACATACTACGTTTTTCCAATCTCAGTATTTCCAGTGATTCCTTGGATGACGCTCCTAGCTGTTGTTTCCTTGTTCCTATTATCTGTCTTTGTCTTCATTATCGTAATCTCTGCAATCACATCAAGAGTGAATATTGCCACAGCGTTGAACGCAGCATGGGCCGAATCAGGACCTTACGGGGGTGACGTGTAGTGTTCCTATTCTCTAGACTCATGTCCCGCGGACCGCAAGTTGCAGCAACACTCATTGTTTTCGCACTTGCCTCAGGGGTGCTAGGTGGCGTTCTCTTCTATATGGACAGCATCAGTCCCGATGTCTTTTCAGACATGACTGAAGATGTTCCTGTTGACCTAGAAGTTGATTTCACTTACAGCTTCTACAACCAGAACGAAACAACCATCTCAGATATTGAGGATATAATCCTAGACCAAGACTACATCGTTACAACTGAGCAAGTAAGTAGTATTAGTACCTACAACTGGGAAGAAGATGATTACGAATGGAGTAGGAGCACATACCTCGGCGTAGATTCCTCCTTCTTTGGAAGCTTCCCAGATGCCATGACATTGGCATCTGGAGCAGGGAACCTCGATGATTTAACGTGCTATGTGGAGATGAACACCAGATTACATTATGGCCTTGCTATTGGGGAGAACTTCACTATTAGAGTAGAAAGCTACGAGAACGGGTCATACGTTGAGCTGGTCAAATCCTTTGAAATTGTTGGCGAGTTCGAAACTAGTCTGTTCATGGATGAGTACTATTGGCAGGAAGTAGACCAAACACGGCTTCGAATCATAACAACGCGGAATGGTCTCGAGAACGCCTTTGGCTCAATGGGGCACGGAGCTTGGGATGCAATAGAAGATAGCATCTGGGTTCAGTTCGACAAGAGCGCAATCCTAGGAACTGATCCGTACCAAGCTGCGGAGAATCTTGACAATGTGAGAAGAAGAATCGAACAAGAGGCTCTTCCATTCGCCGCAGTCTCTTGGGACGGTTTCAAGCTTTTTGACGCAGTTGTGGAATACTTGTCGTGGACACTCACCATGCGTCTAATCTCAATCGCCTTCTCAATCCCCTCTATCATAATGGGCATTATGCTTGTCCAGTACAATTCCAATCTCTTGGAGGCTGAGAAACGACGCGACATAGGTACTCTGAAAACCAGAGGATCATCAGGATGGCAATCATTCAACTGGGTATTCGGTACCGCTATTGTCACAGGGTTAATTGGGAGTCTGGGAGCATTGCTCACTGGAGTTCTGTCAGCTTGGGTCTCAGGAACAGTGAGAACATTCCTCACATTCGACCTGACCCAGCTCTCCGGATTCGCCCTCCTAATGAATCCTGAAGCGATTCTTGTTGTGTTTGTCTTTTCATTTACAGTTGGGATTCTTGTGGCTCTTCCTTCAGCCATAAAAGCCCTCATCATGACTCCCACAGAAGCCCACAGTGCGATCGAAACTGACGTGCTTAAAGATGACAAAGATATGGGCAACCCAGGAATCGATCTTGCAGCCGCGGTCATCTCGGGGTACTTGATGGCAGGCATGTTCGTTGCTCTAAGTATGATCGGATTCTATTGGAGCAGCATGCTCTTCTTCGTTGTAGCGCTAGTTCCATTTCTAGCTATCTTTGTCATATCGTTCACTCGACTCCTTTCAAGGCCTGTGGCCTCAATCAAGTCGAGGGTCATTGGAAGATTCAAATCCGGAAACCATCGAGTCGGCATGAAACTAGTCTCGCGCACTGTGGCAATGTTCAAACGAAGCGAAGCAACAGGGGCCGTTTTTATCGCAATGGTCTTCACTG
>JAUVHR010000189.1 GCA_030593165.1 Candidatus Thorarchaeota archaeon | reverse complement strand
CGGAAATTCTACAGGCTTCCCCTCTGTAAAATGCAAAATGATTGCCGAGGTCGCACCCTCTCTATCAATAACCAAAGATTCATTCACGTCCTATACGGGTCTGTATTGCGAAAGTGACCTTCTCCATTCTTAAATGATTCTGTATTGAATGTCTGTATCACGTTGGGAGGCATCCAAGACTTTTTTCGCTGGACTTTGGGCAGAAGCTATAATTACGAAGCATGTCAGCTATTCGAATGAGGTCTGATTGATATGAATCCGCGTCTGGCACAGCTCATCGGGTTGATTCTCGTTATCATCTCAGCCGTTATGGCTCTGATCGTGTACAATGCGACACTTGAGGTTGTTACAAGCCCCAGTGATGTCTTGCTGTACACAGTTATCTCGTGGGGGCTCCTGGGTCTTCCAGAATTTGTTATTGGACTGTGGTTGATATTGAAGGGAACTCGAGAGGCCCGAATCGGAGGTGTCGGTGATAGACTGCTGCCGCTAGTGCAGAGAGAAGGCCGCATTAGCGTGACAGCAGCTGCCAAGGAACTGGGGGTTTCTCAGAAGGCAGTAGCGGACGCTGCGGAGAAGATGGCAACCCGCAGAATGCCGCTAATGTACCTAGACCGCCGTTCTAACGAGATAGTCAGTCCCCGAGCGGTTGAACTGAAGGAGAGCATCCTACACTTGCTCTTCGCTCAGCGGAGGATGACTTTTGACCAACTGAGAGAGGTTACAGAGGCCACAGACGAACAGATAGTTGAAGCCGTAACTGAGCTATCCAAGAAGGGCAAGTTCCGTGGAACGATTGACGAAAATTCCAGGGTGATCTACACGAAAGAGGCCGTTGAGGAACTGCCTAAGGCCGTCACATTCTGTCCGAACTGTGGAGGGAAGCTCTCATCCCCAATACTGCCTGGTGAAGAAGAGTACTGCCCCTATTGTGGTCATTTAATCACGAACAAACTTGGGCGGTGACAGTTCGCGTTCTATCACTCAGGGCCTGCTGAGAAGGCATAATTGGCGGCATATGCTAGGTAATCCCGCGCTGGTCGCCTCTTACCCGCCTTCTCAGCCGCAACCTAAGGTCGTCTAATTTCACCCCAATCATACCTTTCTCAGACCAGAAATGTGCAATCTCCTCGAAGCCCATAACATCGAAATACAACGGACAAGCACCATAGCAGTAATGGAAGTGTTCGCAGCTCTTGCACCCCTCTGGTGCATAATCCTTGGCTCTCCAAAACTTGGATGCTCGATTGTACCACACCTTCTCAAATCCTTCTTCGAGCAGATTACCAACGGGCTCACTGAAGCTTGAGCAAGGAAGAAGCCCTCCCTCTGCATCAACAGAGATGAGACCGTCGCAGGCTGCACAATGCTTTGCGCCCAGGCCATGTGCTATTGGGTTGAAAAGGCACACCGGTGTTGGAGCGTACCATACAAACTGGATGCCTTTCTTGTTCGCTCTCTTCTTCACACGCCTGACGATATCTCCGATTTCAGAGAATGTGATTTGCAGTTCATCGCGCAACTTGGCTGCAGTTCCTGTGTAAATGACCATGTTCATGCTGAAATACGTCAATCCCAACTCGTCTGCATGGAAGTCTACAAGGTCCTCCAATCGATCAACATTCGGACTGCAAATTGTCGTGTTGCAATGCGTATAGATGTCGGTTTCTCTCAGGTTCTTTATTCCCTGAACTGTTTGGTCAAAGGCTCCCGGGATCCCCACGATGTAGTCATGAGATTCCGCATCGGGCCCCTCTATTGAAACCTGCGAGCTGTTGAGTCCTGCATCCACCAAGGACTGCACATATTCCTTGTCTGCACAACGCCTGCCGTTGGTAATGAGGTTCACACGGAGGCTTCTCTCTCTGCCATAGGCAATGAGTTCGAAGAGGTCTTCTCGAAGCGTAGGCTCTCCTCCAGTGAAGGACAGGCTTGGAACATGTGCGTCATCGACGATGATGTCTATCACTCGCTTGATCTGTTCTGTCGTCATTTCTCCTGATTCCCGGTAGGGGGAGTAGGCATAGCAGAACCGGCACTTGTTGTTGCACCTGTATGTCACGGCTATCTCACTGAGCACAGGATACTTGATTTCCCCTGTGCCAAAGGGAACGATTCGTGCGGTCTTGTAGGAGTAGATGTTCTGATTGCCCATCGTCATGTTTCTCAGGTCGTCTACGAAGTTTGCGAGATCATTGAGCACGAGCTGAAACTCTACTCCATGCTCGCTGACGAAGTGATCAACAATATCTTCGGGAGTTGACCCCTCTTGGAGCAGCTTCAGCATTATCAAGCCTGTTTCATTTAGGTTCATTACCTTGTTAGGACGAAGGATCAATAGATTGTCTTCTGCTCTAGCGAAGAAGTAGTCCTTGACCTCCTCCATGAACGTGGGAACCCACTGCAAATCTTCAAGCTTGTAATCATACTTAGGGACAGGCATTGAAATCGATAACGTGTTCCTGTCGTCTTAAGGATTCTCTTCCGTTCACCCAAGCGGTTTAATGTACGGCGACCTGAAACGCTTATCAAGTCAAAGGTGCGAGAAAGAACAGCGTCAATTTGGAGAGAGAGTCAGTTGAGCGCAAGTGAAATCAAACTACCTTACGGCACAATCAGCAAGAAGAAGCTAATCATGAGCTTCAGTGCTTTTGACATTGATTTGCCTGTGATTGCTGCAGGCATCCGAGAACGGATGGACGTCCTTCGCGAACTTGGGGTGGCCTTTGCAGGCTTTGGTACCGATATACCTCAGGAAATGACTGAGCAGACTCCTGCTCAGGTCAAGGCGTTCTTCGAATACATAGGGAAGGAATCGGATTCATCGGTCGTCCTCAAGAGAGTTTACCATCTCATATGGAGTGGCATGATTCAGGAATTTCCTGACCTTGATGAATGGGCTGCTGCCAAGGCGGACCTCTCAAGTCTGACCATTGCTCAGGCTGATGTGGTCCGAGCGAGAAGGGGCGACTGAAGCGTCAAAGGAAGTAGTCAGATGAAACGTTGAGTTTCAAGGGGAGTTTTTCGGTGAAACGTGGCCCGAGGTTCATCTTTGCTCTGATGCTGGTTGCGCTTGCATTTGCTCCTATGTGCGTGGGAACAAGCACACCCAGTCAGAGTCCGGTTGTGAATATCGATAGTGTGTTGGTTGATGTCGTAGTAATGAACAACGGTAGGATCAACGTGACCTATTGGATAACCTTCTCTGTTCTGAGTGAGTCCCTTGGTGGCTTTGATCTACTTGGTATACAGGAGACAAGCATCTACGACCCGGGTCGAGCCTATGTGGTGATGGGAGAGAATAGGTACGGCCTCACTGTGGGTACCATATCTGGAGGCTATGCTCTGGACTGGACCCCCCGAACACAAGAAGGTGAATCAGTGATGGTTGTCTTCGGATACTACAGCACAAACCGGATTCTAGAGAAGACGACGGGAACTTTCACGCTGGAAGGTTCAGGCGAGGAAGTGACAGGGGATCTTGGGGTCTTCAACTGGGCACCTGTCATTTGGTCGCAGAGTGTTGACTTTGAGAATATCCGTGTTATCTATCCGATTGCGATGAATGCCTCTTGGATTACCGGTGAGGGTGGGATAACTCCTGATGGTGCCGACTATGCCGGCTATGTGGTCGACTATCGTCAGGGTCTGTACGACGTGTCAGAAACGCAGTATTCATTTGACGAGGAGAACCTTCTAGCATATCCATCCGATCCCGGAGCTTCCCCCCGTTACTTCAGCGTCAGTCTGAGCCACTCCTCTCTAGCTGCTCACGATCACTTCAGGGTGTTTCACTACACTAACTGGAGCTGGTACGAACCATATCTGTTGCCAGGCGTATTGGGTTTCGAAACAGCTGGAATAATCAACGCCTATGCTGGCATAGAGTTTTCAGTGGCAGCTACTTTGTTCAATTTTGGTGACGCTGACTTGGAGAACGTCACCGTTTCTATGAACTACGATGCGAACCTAACGTTAACCTCGGAGCAGACCTCGTGGTACGCTGAGAGCCTGTCAGGCGGAGACACCATCTACATCTTCTGCACGTTTGTCTCGGATAATCTTCCTGCGATCCTTACGATTACCTTTCTAGCGTCCGCTGATAATGTCGACCCGGGAGGATGGCTGGTCATCGAGATTCCTGTCTACGTGGAAGAAGCTGTGCCACCACTGATTGACCCCCAGATGTTTGCATTTGGAGTAGGTGGCCTGTTTGCTATTGGGCTCATTGCATATGGCTACAAGAAAGTGACTAGGTCATATGGTGCAAAGTGGGAGGCAGATGAAACCACAACCGGGTACCAGAGTCCAGAGATAGCGATACAGACTTTTGGCACGCCCGGCACTGTGGCTGACCTCGACCCCGTGGAATTAGCCCTCTTTGTGAATACAAGTCGGAAGACGCTAATCTCAATGATTCTGATGTCTTGTGTGCGCAAAGGTGCGGTTCGTGTGGTATCCAGTGATCCGTTGAAACTCTCTGTTACAGGCCTACAGTTTGAGGATCTGACATACTACGAAGAGATGTTCCTCGATGCAGTTGTGAACAACGAGCTTGATGCTGACAAAGTAGACGATATGGTTGAAGAGATTGCCGACAGAGTCCAAACTAAAGCGTGGGATGCTGACTTCGAGGCAACCAAGGTGGCCCATGATGAACGAGTTGAGGGCGCTTGGGAGAAACTTGAGTCTAATCCAACGCTTGAAGGCCGCACTGATTATTACTTCGATGAGGACTATGATGACAACGGTTGGGCTTGGTTCTACCTTTACCAGCACCCGCGTCATGACGCATACCTGAAGGACGCTTTCAGGCATCCTAGAGGAACCATTTCACCGCCAGAGATACCGGCTTGGTTCAATGATCTCTCGGAAGCTACTGGTCATGCAATCAGTGATGTAGGCCGCGTTGTCGGTGATGTTGCAGCCACCACATCTGAGATCATGAGCAATGTCACAAACACAATCGGAAACATTTTCGAGGGCGTTGGAAGCGTCATCTCGGAGCCACTCAGTCCCATTCTTGAGCAGACCAGTCGATGCGTTTCCCATGACGCCTGTCACTCAGCATGTGTTTCGCATGATGCTTGTCATAGCGCGTGTCATAGTGCCTGTCACAGTGCTTGCGTCTGCCATAGTGCTTGCCATAGTGCGTGTCACAGCGCTTGCGTTTCAGGTGGATTCAGGTAAGGTGTTTCTGCTTCACAGCTGCCCATCTGACTCCTCATGCTGCTTCAGGCTCTTTCGACTCAGGCTGACCACTGGGCTGTTGGAATCTGTTTTTTCCCTGAGTAAATGGCAGCATGGGATTCCTCTATATAACAATCTATTTCAGATAATTGTTTCAAGGCATCCTGTAGGTGAATACAGCTTTGGAAGACACTATCTATTGCGAGCCCGACCGCATATTCTGCAAGATAAGGAAGATTATGGTTGGAGTTGACGGGAGTGAAGGTGCTGCACGAGCTGTCACCGTTGCCTTTGAGATAGGCGAATTAACAAAATCCAAGGTTTACATTGTGTATATCATCCCGCTGCCCAACATCAAGCATATCTCTGTGATGTCTGATGTCAGTGAAGAGGAACTGCTTAAGAAGTATGAAATCAATGGCAAGAAAATACTGCAGGGTTATGAAGATGCAGCCAAGGATTTTGATATCAAGGTTGAAATAATACTCGATAGAGGGCTTGCATCTGATGTGCTGATTGCGCTTTCGGAAAAGATTGAAGCGGATTTAGTAGTTGTGGGTTCACATGGCGGCACTGGCCTCAAGGGATCAGGAATGGGGAGCTCTACTGAGAGAGTGGTTCTAGGGGCCTCTTGCCCCGTGTTTGTTGTGAAGTAGGCTGAGATTATCATTCCCCACGTCCTTTAGATAGCAACCTTATTTAGAGATAACTTCAATTACGGCGGATATTATGGAGGCCCCCCTGTACCACGAGCCGGGTAGATTGCTGAGCAGGACCAAGAGAGTCATGTTGCCAATCGATGGCAGTGAGGGCTCGGATCGAGCAGCAGTAGTTGCTTACGAAATTGCTGAATTGACCAAGTCCACACTCTATATTGTTCACGTAATCAACACAGGCGTTGTGCAGCAGGTCGCACGGATGTCTGATAAGGACCCTGAGGATATTCTCAGGCATTACGAGGAAAACGGAGAAAAACTTCTGCAGAGATACAAGTCAGCCGCCCTCGGCTACGGGCTTGAGATCGAAACTGTGCTTGAACAGGGACTCCCTTCTGACAGAATTACAGCACTTGCAGCATCCATCGATGTTGATATAATCGTCATGGGATCCAAAGGCTTGAGCAGTAGTAGGAAGCCTGGTCTTGGAAGCTCTACAGAGCGAGTAATTCGAAGAATCAACTGTGCTGTTTTAGTAGTTCATGTGGACTAGAATGCGGGGGTGAGAGAGGGGTCATTCACCCATCTCTCTCGCCATATTGACCATGTTTCGTATGCTGAGCAATTCCATGGTTGGATTAGATTGGGCACGCTCACGATTGATTCAGTGGCATTTTCCTTGACATCTGAATCATCTTTGTTTGACAAGCCGACGTCT
>JAUVHR010000373.1 GCA_030593165.1 Candidatus Thorarchaeota archaeon | reverse complement strand
TCCAGAGGGAGAAGGTCAAGCCAATCAAGAAATACGATAGACTCGTAGCAGACCTGCAGAGAGAGATGCACACTCGACAGAACAATGGACTTGCATATGATAGGATTACTGAAAAGCTCCGACACATGCGGTCCAAGAGAGAGAATGCTGCAAGGGAGTATGACCGGGTTCTTGTTCGGCAGCTCCTCAACTACATCTCCGAATTATCCAAGAAATACACACTCTACGTTGCCATTGGTCGCCTGAAGAACATACGAATGCGTGCTAAGCGCGGAAACTTCCGGGGGCGAAGGTTCAGAGGAATGATACACTCGTGGGCCTTTGCTCGAATAACTGACAGCCTGAAACATGGACTGGCTCAGCTTGGTTGGAAGGTTGATGGAACGGACCCCCGATTCAGGGCCGTTCCTGAGGCATGGACCTCCATCATGTGCTGGATATGTGGGAGCAAGGGAACACGTCCCAAGCAGAACTACTTCCACGGCCCATCCTGTGGTCACAAGACCAATGCTGATAGAAATGGTAGTATCAATATTGCAGCACGCATGCTTAAGCTCACAAAGTCATTGCACAATGTGAGAGGACTAGGCCTGTGGACTAGAGCTCTTCAGAAGGCTCGACGTGCACGACCGAAAGCCCAACGGAGAATCTCGAAGAGATTGTCAAAAGGGAAGTCCTTACTCTCCAAGAAGGAACCAGCATCAGGTTCTGGAGAGTCCGCGGCCGTTCACCATGCTCAGATGAGTCTTCTCAGTTTCAGTGATGGAGCTGGGAAGGGTGATAATGACCCTGCCGTGGGAAGAACTGTGGAAAGCCTCTCTGTCGCTGGTAGTGATGCATCAGCAACAAGACAGGAGAAGGAAGCCAGGACTGTAGGAGGGATCCCATCCCGATGATCACAGACAGAGCCCCTGCTGATTGTAGACTCGTCAGAGTCTGCAAGGTGGTGACACCAGGTAGGGGAGGGGTGGAACACAGAGGTTTCTTACAGTTGAGGTTCACTCTCAAAATATAAGAAACGGGTTATCTACGAGTAGCCAAAGCAGATTGGGAAAATACTAGTTCAACCAAGCTGATAGCCGCACTCTTCCCAGGCTTTCCGCATTACAGGATTTCGCTTGAGGAACGCATCTACAATTGCCTTGGGAACACTATTCAATGGACACGAGAAGTTCAAGCACTTTGGACAGATTTTCAGTTTCAGTACTGCCATCCACACACAGATTCCGATTAATGTGGCTCCAAGAAAGACCAACTGCACACTCAAAATCAGAAACGGGATGGGATAGCCCGTAAATATCGTGAGAGCGACGAGGAATTGAATCTTGTGAGAGCGACTCATGGGTTTCGGATCGTATGGCCAAGTCTTATACAACCCGTAGTTGGCGTAGCAATGTAACGTGTGTCCTTGTCCACCATCCTCAGCATAGAAGGGACAATGACTACAGAGAACCTTGTTCTCCCAGAGCTCAAAGAATATGAACCAATATACGAAGTATCCAACGAGCCATAATCCCATTCCTCCAATGAGCATTCCACCAATTGCTGGCACAAAGAACATCAAAGCACTTGCCATGAACATCATTGTATCGCTTCTGTGCATTTCGCAGTGTATCTCTTCACACAGAGAACAGTCGCCGCAATCCTCCTTAGGATTCCAAATACAAATGTTGTGAGGATTTTTCTTATCAGTTTGGGTCCCTGATTCAACGTCATCAGACATTCAATATCTCCTCGGTTTTCACCGAGGACATATCAAGTAATTAAGATTGGGGAAATCCCTGCGAGAGATTTAATAACGAGCAGGAGAGCTGTTGCCTGAGTCTGATGAAGCCGCTTCTTGCACCATCAATTCTTTCAGCGAATTACGCCCATCTTGAAGAGGATGTCAAAGCTGCCGAGAGGGGCGGTGCGGACTATTTCCATCTTGACATCATGGACTCGCACTTTGTTCCGAATATCACTTTTGGCCCGTGGATTGCTAAGACAATGAAGAGTATCACAGACGTTCCACTTGATGCCCATCTAATGATTACCAAGCCACGCGAGTATATTCCGCAATTTCTTGACTCAGGGGTGGAGCTAATCTATCCTCACATCGAAGCGTCTTATGATGTATTCAGAACGGTTCAGTTGATAAAAGACCTCGGAGGAAAAGCTGGTATAACACTAAATCCAGCAACTCCAGTGTCCACCGTCTTCCCATTACTTGACCTGCTTGATTCAGTTATGCTCATGAACGTTTGCCCTGGATTCGGGGGTCAAAGCTTCATTCCCAGTTCCATGGCAAGAATCACTGAACTACGTCAGCTTCTGGATGATCATAAACCAAGCGTTCGAGTAGCAATCGATGGGGGAGTCAATATGGACAATATCGCTGAACTGCACAAAGCGGGCGTTGATTTCTTCATAGCAGGCTCAGCAGTCTTCAAATCAGACAATATAGAGGAAACGGTTAGGAAATTCAAAGAGATCCTAAACAATGCCTAGATCTGATTCATGGAACATCACGGGGAGGATATGATGTTTAAATTCACTGAAAAGATTACTGAAGATGTCTTAGATGAGTTGGTAAGAGAACTTACAGTGGGGACAGTGGTAGCTCAGTATTTGATTGATTCGAAGATGCCTATTGATATCTATGATTTCCAAGACCAACAGAAGTACAAGTCGTTCTTCAAACAGTTTGCAGAATACGCTAACATACGATGGAAATGGAAGACAAGTGTGGACTGGGACTTCAGCATGTTCCCCTTCCGAGAGTC
>JAUVHR010000348.1 GCA_030593165.1 Candidatus Thorarchaeota archaeon | reverse complement strand
ATCTTCAACAGTCATGATATTTCTCAGGGCTCTTGGACTCGTATTCCTGATGTTTCCAACAATCGAGAATTCCCAATCAGGAGAAATCGGACATACACCGATTGAACCATCGACGTGAATCGCGAAAGTATCAAGACCAGAGCCACACCGAAGGAGCGAAGGTTCACCTGTTAGGATCGTGTGCAAAACTGGGAGGAATGGTGCGATTCCTGCAACCTTTCCTTTCTTCATTCCCGCCACCCATTCCTTCGCAAGTCGAGTGATCCCCGGATTGTATGATTCTTTCACCCAACTATCAAAGTCTATCCAGTTTCCCTGGGCGTCCCATATCACATTGAGCTGCCAATGAACGTGGTCAAATCCCGGGTCCTTAAGATTGAGAAGGTGGTGTACATCACGATAGATATCGCTCTCTTGCGACACTGCCATCCTTGCCACGATATCACCATCAAACCCAATGTCACGCAGCCAACGCACGTTCTCAAGAACTCTCCCGTAGATGCCCTTGGACCTGTAGCCATCAGTCACTTCCTTGGGGCCATCTATAGACACCAACATGGAGTGGATTCGTCTTGCATAGTTCTCCGGGATTCTATTGAGCATGAGGCCATTGGTCTGCATCATAAATCGAGCATATAGGAATCGGTCCATCACTTTTATCATCAATGGTATCCTGAGTGTGGGTTCACCCCTGTAGAACATGAGTTGAACGTCATCGTCTTGTTCTAGAAAGGCTGCCAAGTCATCCAGCGAGTACTGGACTTCTGCTAGCGGGCCAGTTTCTTCGCCACCATGGCAGTAGACGCAATTCAGATTGCAGCGTCTTGTTAGTACAAGATGATAGTTCGAGCCAAAGCCGCTCCGAGAGTCTGAATTCGCTTCGTTGTACTTGTTGGATAAACGTTGCCATCGGCCCAACAATGAAACTCACGTGAGCTTGATCTTCCACAGCCTGTAGGTTTCGAACCATGCAAAAAGTGCCCCCACGATACCTACTGCAATCGCGATGTATCTGTCAAATGGCCCTATCGGAGCTACCATCGTTAGAGCTATGTAGGCGATAGTGTAAACAGTGAAGAATAGCGCCACAAATGAATAGCGTGGTAGAAGAACACCGCGGTAGGCCACGAAATTCCGGAGAATGCCCACTTTGACAACTCTCTTGAGTTCATATGAGTTGTCCGGCTGTTTCGCAATCAAGTCCATGTCAACCAGCTTGTTCAGATGGTGACTTGACACTGATGGGCTCGACATCCCTATCGCCCTCTGAACCTCTCTTACCCCCACAGACTGGCCCTGCTGAAGCATATACCAATACACTCGAAGAGTATTGCCTCGCAGATCCGGTTCCAATTCAGTTTCCAGCGAATTCTCTCCCATTGGATACCCAACCAAGTATCACTGAGGCGCTTACTCGATTAATCTATTGCCCTTTGAGCATCATGCACTGATCCATATCGGAGATAGCACTTGCTTCCTGTTCTATTTGCTGTACAGTAACAAAATCACTGTTCTAATCTGTGGTACTAAGTACAAATGATTCCATGTGGAGCGCATGAATCCTTCCGTCCTTATCCGTGCTATTGACAGTCAGACAAAGCGTAAGATGTTAGCAGGTGGTCTGGGCGCCACCCTACTTGCAGCTAGTCTTGTATTGACCCTGAGCTTTCTGGGTGGTGTCTGGAATCCTGCGGGTCCAGTCTTGCACCCGAATGCTCTAGTCTTCACGATTACTGAAACTGTGGAGAATGACTTCGCGGATTTCATTCCGTACGATGAGGAGTTCACTCCCAACGCTCCACAGTATTCGATTTCTCCCCGTCTCACCAACATCGCAAACCTGGGTCTCTTTCCGACTTTGACTGCGGATGACCGTCAGTTCATCGAGAACAACGGGTTTGTGGCTGTGCCTCAATCGGAATTCAAGCAGATACATGAGATTCTCTCGGATAATGATGACAACGATCTGCCAAGCTTTGTTTCATCAGACGCCGTTCTGCACGCATTCCACATTCTGTACGACCTTGCACTTCGTGAAGCCGAGACGTACTCGTTTTGGAACCTTCTTGGGAATCTGACGAAATCACTTGCGGATTCGTCATATGCTCAGTACCTCGATGCACCCGAGGGGAGATGGCAGGATGCGGCTCTGAGAAACGTGATGTTCTTCTCTGTGGCGCTTAGCCTTCTTGACAACCAGACGATCGTCTACGAAGTGGTGCAGGATGCCGTTGCTCAGGTCCTGGCTTTGATAGAAGAGCACGAAGGATTCTCAGACCAATGGTTCATGGGGTATGATGAAGACTTCAGCCAGTATGTTCCACGTGGACACTACACTCGGACCGACCTCCTGGGTCGCTACTTCAAGACCATGATGTGGTTCGGACGAGTTTCATTTCATCTGATTCCTGATGGTGACACAGTGCCAAACAACCGCGGATTGTACGAAACCGCCCAAGCTATCTTGCTGTCCCTTGCCCTCGATGATGAAGTATCGGGTCTTCCTGGAGGAACCATCGGATACGAGGTTTGGGATGCAATCTACCAGCCTACCGTGTTCTTCGTGGGCGCAGCTGATGATCTCTTGCCATCAGAGTACCTGTCATTGATTCATGAAATCTACGGGGAAGGTGTCGAGTTACAGGAACTCGATAATGATGTACTTCTTCATGAATTCATTCAAAAAGCCCTTACTTTCAGAGATCCGTTGATTCTCTCAACGCTCCTGAACGACACGGAAGACTTCAACCAGACCAAGGGTCTCAGGTTCATGGGTCAGAGGTTCATCCCAGACAGCTACATCCTTGGTCAACTCGTGTACATATACGTTGGAACTCAGTTCCAGCCTCGTCTGATGCCCAAGGGGCTTGATGTTATGGCTGCCCTTGGTTCAGATAGAGCGTGGGATCTTCTTGATGATCAAAAGCACTATGCTAACTACGTTGAGCAGATGGAGATGCTCTGGAATGTTACTGAGGACATCTCGGCGAAAGAGTGGACGAAGAACCTGTACTACCTCTGGTTGTATTCTCTGCTTCCTCTCCTGACCGATCCTGGAGAGGGGTATCCAGCTTTCATGCAGAGTGAGGCTTGGGTCGACAAGCAGCTTATGACCGCACTTAGCTCATGGACTGAATTGCGTCATGACACAATACTCTACGCAAAGCAGTCTTACACTTGGGAGGTAACAAGCATCCCGCCACCACCCCCCATAGGCTATGTGGAACCTGTGCCTAGGCTCTACGCTCGCCTCTCCTCACTCTGCGCCATGATGAAGTCCGGGCTGGACCAACGTTCTCTCCTAACTGGGACAACGAGTTCCAGACTTGACACGCTTCATGGTTTTCTCAGATCTATGCAGGAGATCTCGATTAAGGAGCTGAGTGGACAGTCATTGAATGAAACCGAGATTCAGATCATAAAGGACAGCGGTGATACACTGGATTACATAGCCTCACGACCAACAGATGATCCGCTAATGTCCGATGCTGACGAAAAAATGGCGGTCATCGCAGACGTGCATACTGACATCAACACAATGACAGTACTTGAGGAAGCTGTTGGCAACCCAATGATCATCTATGTGGCTGTGGACATTGAAGGGCAAGTGGTTATCACTC
>JAUVHR010000345.1 GCA_030593165.1 Candidatus Thorarchaeota archaeon | reverse complement strand
GTGCAAATAGTATCTGCCCTTCGTGAAACGACTCTAACCTCGTAATTCCCGGGACTTTCCGTGGCTTCACCGAAGATGCTCACCATCTCCAAAGTAACTCCATCAAACGGACTGCCCTCATCCACAATCTCCCAGAGCTTGAGATGGTTGGAGATGAATCGTCTTGTCCTAGAAAACTGGCCTACTCTAAGAACGCTGTTGGGTAGGAGTAGTCCCATCTGTCCACCTGTCTTAAGAATCGCTCTTGCCCTGACGACAAACACACTAGCGATATTCCAAGTGCCTGAGCGCCCACCGTGAACCTGGTCCTTGTAGTGGGTCTTGATGATTTTCTTCTCTTGCTCAGTTAGAATGTTTCCGTAAGGCGGGTTGCCAACTAGAATGTCGAATCCTTTGCTATCCTGGGTTTCAAAGATTTCAGGGAACTCCTTCGCCCAGTGAAACGCACCAAATCCATAGTGTATGTCATCCTCACCTGAGATCACTCCTCCAATCAGACTATTGCCAGTCTTGATGTTGTTTGAAACGACTGGTTGTTCTTCAGTAGTCTTGGAACTACGGGCGGCCAATTGCCAGAGAAGCAGTGCGTGTTTGCATGTCTCTATGGCGTTAGCCATCACATCTACGCCATAGAGGTTTGATGCTACAATCCCTCGTCTGATCTCAAATGCCGGGGTTTGGTCGCCAAGAACAATCCTTGCCTGTTCCAACCAGTCCGCAGCGACAATGAGGAATGCTCCAGCTCCAACTGATGGATCCACCAGTCTTACTCTCTTGAGCGCATTAAGTGCTCTCTTTCTGGTTTCGTGGTCAAGCTCTGCAACTTCTTGTGGGTCATCAATATCCAAACCTGTTTCGCTTTCCAGCCATTTTGCGAGGCAGCGACTGGCGATGTAGTGAGCTATGAACTCAGGAGTGTAGTATGAACCCGTTCTCCGGTTCTTTCTGATCAGTGTTCTTCGCCCGGTTGAGGGTGTTTCATTTTCATGAAGATTGGAGAGTGGACATGTGTATGTTTCAAAAAGCCAATGCAGAACCCTTGGCGTCAGCGTTCTGTCAGCAAGCTTAGAGGGATCAAGTGACCAACAGTACGATGACAGAATACTGAGTAGTCTCTCCTTGTCTTCGTCTACTATCTCAATCTCATCAGAGTGATCCATTATAGTTTCAAACAAAGAATCTGAGTTCTCTAAAGAGCGACTTGAGGCAATGAACTGCTCCATGATGAATCGGTTGATGAGTTCTTGTGCAGCCAGAAGTCGCTGAACACGGGGCAAGCTCTCTCCGGCAGATTCAGCGATTCTATTGCGTACTTGCCTGATTTCATTGTCAAACTCAGTGTACCTGTCACTTTGATTGAAGAGATCTGGAAGGCTGAAGTGCCCTCTCTCAGATTCTAGATTCTCTACCATCCTCCTCATTTTCCTGTCCTCGGCCGCAACTGAGAATCGTCTGTGTGTTCCATAGCTTCTGAATACTGTGAGTCCTCCACCTTCAATCCAAAGATGGTCGAACATGAAACTCTTGGCGAATGCCTTGTACAATGCGTCCTCGGACAGCTCGTCATTATGAACGTAGAACAGCCTAGAGTCTCGAGTGTAATGAAATGGTACCTCAACTCCCTCGATCTTGATGTGGGTCTCAGCGGGGTGAATGCTGAAGCCTTCTCTTCGGAGGAATTCAATGTCATATCGCATTTCTAGTACCACTCTCAACTGGGACTGATGTTGAGCAATGGATTTACTCCTTGATTAGCTTCAGTATTACATTAGAGTCTGATTGGGCCTGATTACTAGACTTGAGTGATTAAGCCCTTGAACTTCTTTTTCAGCTGCTTTCTTCAGGAGGCGGCCATACTCCAAGCATCTTCCTGACCGCTACAATTTGACCTAGATGAAATGAATTGTGTGCAATCTCTACTATCAGGTTGTAGTATAGCGGCGTGTTTGCCCATGCTTCGGCAGTCTTCTTCAAATCTTCTTCCTTCGCAGACCTAACAAGTCCTGCTAGCCCGGCTTTGAATCTCTCTACCAATGTGTGCCAATCATCATCATTACTCATCTCTTCAGGCTTTGGCCAAGAAAAGTCATTACTAGCTTTACTGACATCCTCATTCTTGTAAGCTTTGAGCACGGTGTCCTGCCAATACGCCATATGGTACAGCACTTCCCAACAGGAGTGCGTTTCATCTGTCGGCTTCTTTCTTGCAAGGGCCGGCGTGAGACCATTCAGAGCTTTAATTGGTTCAACATGTGTATGCTTACCATGAAATGCATCAACTAGAATTTCTCGAAGGTCATCCATTCCAATCACACTCGTCGAATGTAGAGAGGGTCGAATTCGTTTATGAAATCAGCTATCCCCGTATTGGATTTCTAATGCAGTTGAGATGCCTGAAAAGCCCTTGGCCCTCATCTTCATGGAGTGATCAATGATGTGCATTCTCATTGGCACTGCAGAAACCTTCTTTCGTCTTAAGGCGAGCTCACCTCTCGAGCTGGTGTTAACAGGGGAAGGAAGCATGTCACACTTCCACAATGTGACAGAGATAAACAAGTTCTATGACGCATCTGAGATTGTAGAGGAGTCATTCCCCTTCGTTCCAGAATATGATTGGTGTGTCTATCGCAATCGAACTTCTCGTTTGGTAGCTTATTTCTTGTCATCCTCTCAGTCAAACAGAAAATAGAAAGGCTATAAACGCAGATGTGCTGCTAATAGCATAGGCATTCATTACGGAGATGATTTACAGTGCCGTGGAAAAAACACCTGAAGAAAATGTCAGAAATAAGTGAGTCGAACAGGACCCTTGATATGGAATCGATGGAACGCTTTCAATCTCTTCTCGGCGATATTAAGGACACTGAAAATGTTGTGAGCTTGGAGTTCTTGGGAGAGTTTCTCCGTCTGCGACCGGAGACTGACGATGCAATGCAGGAACTCAAGATCAAGATTGCCGAGATTGGCGACATAGATTATCATTCAATCATTGATGAAACTGATCAGAAGGTCTATCTAGGTTTCAAAACTCGGGAGTCATAGTGTAGAAACGCATTCATGTTGCACTACCTCTTAGATACAGCGTTCGCTGCAAGCAGGGCAAACTGTTCCGTTGTGCCATCAAGCTCACGACTGGACCGTTGCACATAGTCACCCTTCTGAGCCTACCTTGATATCAGAATAAAAAGAAGTAGGAGTGAGTGGGGTGCTCCCACTCAGCTCTTAGTCTAACCTACTTTCGTTCCGCAATTCGGACAGAACTTGGCTCCTTCAAGTGCCGTTCCACAACTACTGCAGAACTTGGCCCCGGCTGGAGTTGTGGCTCCGGCTCCTGGCTGTTGTCCAGCCGCAGTCGCCGCACCCATCGTGCCCATGAAGCCCATTCCGGCTCCAAAGCCTGCACCCGGACTCCTACCAAGTGAATCAGCAGCGCTTTCCATGCCTTCAGTGGCTCGGAGTTGACCACCGCTAACTCCGCCTGTCCTTAGCCAGAAGAGTCTCTCACGGTATTTGTCAGATGTGTCAATCCCTTCAAATTTCAAGTCAACAAGTTCAAGACCAATTCGCTCGAAGTTCATTCTGACCTTGGTCTTGGCCTTCAAGCTAGTTTCATCAAGCTGTGTGAACACAGTCTGTAAGTCAAAGTGTGCGAACTCGTCGATGATGCGCTCGTTCATGAATGATCTCAGGTAGTCGTTGATCTTCTTGGTCGAGTATGCGCGTT
>JAUVHR010000167.1 GCA_030593165.1 Candidatus Thorarchaeota archaeon | reverse complement strand
AGGAACATTCGATGATTATTCTTTGAAAACCAGTTCTGCACGTTCAGTCAAGGAGCCATTGATGACTCGACGCAAGGCTATAGAGGTTATTACGAGTCAACTGCAAGAGAATGCTGTTGTCATATCCACAACTGGACATGTATCGCGCTTGCTTTTCGTCGTTGATGATCAACCACGAAATTTCTACATGCAAGGGTCAATGGGCCATGCGGTATCAATTGGGCTGGGGATTGCAGTGAATCGGCCAGCCTGCAAAGTTGTGGTTCTTGATGGCGATGGTGCCGTAATTATGCACATGGGTGCACTATCCACGGTGGGTCACCATAAGCCTAAGAATCTGGTCCATGTAGTGCTTGACAATGAATCATACGAGTCTACTGGGGGTCAGTCGACTTCTTCTGGCACGACTGACCTAGTTGACGTAGCGCATGCAGCAGGATATTCGAGTGTGTTCAATGTTCGAGATGAGCGTGCCCTGAGGAAGGCAATGGAGAGCGTTCTGACACAACAGATAGGCCCATCGTTCATTCGTGTGCTAGTATCCCGCGGTTCAGAGCTGGAAAATCTACCGCGAATACCAGAGAAATACTCGGTTGCAGACACGCGTCGCATTTTCATGGAGTTCCTGGAGTCCGAGTAGATATGCTATCAACGAAGGTAATTCAGTGCACTAGCCGCTTCTCAAGTGAGCTAGAACGCATTCTTCGGGCTCAGCATGTGAAGCGGGTACTTGTCGTGACTGGAAGGAATCTATACGACTTGACGGGAGCAAAATCAGAACTCGCTCCAGTCTTTGAGGATTTCGTTGTTTCAATCTATAACTACTCGTCCCCTAACCCAAGAATCGAGGATATAGCTAATTGCCTTAAGATGGCACGAGAACACCACGCAGATGTTATCATTGGTCTGGGCGGGGGCACAGCAATGGATGTCGCAAAGGCAACACATGCGCTTCTCGCAAACCCGGAAGACCTTCGAGAATACATTCTTGGTAAGAAGGCGATATCCCAACCTCCCGCTCAACTCCTGATTCTAATTCCAACTACTGCTGGTTCTGGAAGTGAGGCGACGCAATTCGCTGTGATTTACATTGACAAGACGAAGTACTCTCTGGCAAGCGAATACCTCCAAGCGAACTACGCTCTGCTTGATTCATCCTTGACTCTTTCAATGCCAAGGGAACTGACTGTTGTGACTGCACTGGATGCATTGAGTCAGGCGATGGAATCCTATTGGTGTGTGAATGCGACTAAGGATTCGAGGGCTTACGCCGAAGAGGCTCTCAGAATCATTCGTCAGAACCTACTTACGCTCAAGAGCAAGATTACCCTGCAGACTCGTGAGGACATGCTTCTGGCAAGCCATCTGGCAGGCAAGGCAATCAACATCACAAGAACAACTGCTGCTCATGCCATTTCATATTCCTTCACATCAAACTTCAATGTGCCTCATGGCCTGGCTGTTGCTTTGACGCTTCATCGATTTCTACTATTCAACTACGATGTCAGCGAGGCGACCGTCCAAGATAGAAGAGGCGTTGACTATGTCAAGGAATCCATTACTGATATGACAAGGAATATGGGCTTCCAGACTGTAGAAGAGTGCTCTCAATGGTTGCGTGATACAATGGAGGACTTAGGCTTCTCAACGCGTTTGCGGGACTACGGTGTCAAGAAAGTGGATATAGGAACACTCATCGTTTCTGAGTTCAATCAAGAACGAGCGAAGAACAATCCCAGAGGGGTCACGAAGTCGGACCTAATACAGATTCTAGAGGAGCTGTGGTAGTAATGAAAGCAGTGATTGTTGCAGCGGGCATGTCAACTCGTATCAAGTCAGTTGTAAAGGACCTTCCCAAATCATTGATTGAGGTGGGTGATCGCAGTCTTCTCATGCGATCGATAGAGAACTTGAACTCAGTCGGGATAGATGAAATCGCGATTGTAGTCGGACATGAATTCAAAAAGATCGAGAGCCACCTGGGAAACCTTGTCACTTACGTACACAATCCCTGGTATGCGACAACTAACAACATGGGCTCTCTATGGTTTGCGCGACATTTCGTGGAAGACGACGAATTCCTCTACCTGCATGCTGATCTCCTTTATGCACGCAATCTCTTGCAGTTCTGCATTGATAAGAAAGAGGGCGCGATTGTTCTTCTAGTTGAAAAGAAAGAATGTGTACCGGAGGATATGAAGGTCCTTGTTAGCGGCGAGCGGTTCATTGAATCAAGCAAAGAGATTCCATTGAACAAGGCGTTTGGCGAGTGGACCGGCATAACGAAGTTTAACGCGGAAGGAGGACAGAAGATGTTCGATGAGATTCGTAGCCTGTTGTATGAAGGACAATTCACAGTCTATGATACAGCGGCATTCAATAATCTGGCCCAGAAAGGCGTGGACATCAGAGTCGTGCTCACTCAAGGGCTTCCGTGGATAGAGATAGACTATCCCGAGGATCTAGAGATTGCTCTCAACGAGATATTTCCTAGGATTCAAAACCAATAACTGCTGAGCTATAAGGCACCAAGGGCAGAAAATCGCTCTGAATTAGATGTGCATCCGCAGTAATTCAATGCCCATGTCATTCATATTGAAGGAGTCCCCCAAAGATTCCCAAGAATCTTTGAAATTTCAAAGCGAAAACTCAACAATGTAAAGCCATTGGGGGCTTTCTTAGATGGTTGTATTAGTAACTGGAGGTGCAGGATATCTCGGATCACTGCTAATAAGAGAGATTCCCAAGCAGAAGGTGTTTGAGGGTGAAACAGTACGAATCCTTGATAATATGTTCAGAGATCGTTATGCTTCTCTGTTCAATCTGCCGAGTGATTGTAGATATGAAGTGCTGTATGGCGATGTCACCGATACTGACGATGTGAAACACGCTCTGAAGGATGTAACATCTGTGTTTTCCCTTTCAGATATCACAAATGCACCGCTTTCCTTTAGGAGAGAAGACTTGACAAATAGAGTGAATTACGGAGGGGCTATGAATCTGTACAACCACTCTGTCAAAATGGGTGTTGACAGTTTTGTGTACACATCAACAGCATCAGTTTACGGAAATACTGATGGCGTTGTTGATGAAGACTATTATTGCAGACCCCTCTCACCATATGGAAGGCATAAACTCAAAGCAGAGAAAGAGATGCAAGCAGCTTCTGCTGAGAACGGACTCCATTGGATTGCATTGCGATTGGGGACAGTTGCAGGATGGACTATTGGAATGCGATTTGATACCGTAATCAACCGTTTCACATTCCTAGCATCAATCGGTTCCGCACTTACGGTATGGGAGAATGCATTGCAGGAAACACGACCCTATGTTGAGGTACGTGATGTGATGAGTGCCTACTTCTTCGGGCATAATGAGCAGAAAATGAGAGGAGAAGTCTATAATATCGTGGCGGAGAATCGTAGCATTCACGAAGTCATAGACATTATCAGGGAATTTCTCCCTGACACGGAAATGGTGGTTTCCCCTGCACCCCACGAAAATCATGTCAGCTACATGCTGTCATCTGACAAGATTCTCAAGCTTGGTTTCAAATTTCAGTATTCGATTGCAGATGGAATAGAGTCCATAGCAAAGAAACTGGAAGGAATCAAGACATAGGCGCTTGGTCTGAACGTATATCAGCTGGCCATACTGCTGCTGATTCAATTGTTATAGAAAAGTCACCAAAACAGCAATAGAAGAGTCCACCATCAAGACCCCATCATCCTTTCACAGCACCAAGAATCCAATCAGGAAAGGGAAGCCTAGGATTATTCGTCTCCAGGGATAGTAGTCAGGACACCCTAGGAATACTCCCTTTGAATGCAGGTGGATCTTCCGAGTGTATTCAATGTTGACCGATGGTTTGATCTCACCATAATCTGTTTTGAGGACCAAGCGAACGGTCTATGAGATCCTTGTGTTCAGTCAACCAAGTGTGTACATTCTCCAAACCAGTCTTGAACTGCATCTTCGGTTCAAAGCCTAGGATTCTACGAGCCTTCTCGATTGATGCCAGACGTCTGTTTGATTTATCCCACTCACGCTTCGGACTATACGCAATACCCGCGTCATTCCCTGTGACATCATTGATGAGTGTGGCAAGCTCCTTGACAGAGGTTTCCGTCGCAGAGGCCAGATTCATTGCATGTCCGATTGCTCCATCAATGACTCCCATCCTTAGAACACCATCAACGATGTCTCCAACGTAGGCAAAGTCACGGGTTTCGTCGCCGGTCCCAGTTATTGTCAAAGGCCTGCCATGCATAGCCATCCAAGTGAAGTTGGGGATGACATTTCGGTACCTGCCTGGAACCTCACCTGGGCCAAACACGTTGAAAAAGCGGCCAATTGCTGTTGGCAGGTCATAGATGGTATTGTAGTGATTGCAGTACAATTCACCCAGTAGCTTGTGAATCTGATATGGTGTGTCAAGTGTTAAGGTGACGGCTTCTTCTTTGAACGGTATTTTGGCATGACTTCCGTACACTGAACACCCCGATCCAGCAAACACAAATCGTTCTGGCTTGACAAGTCGCGAGTACTCCAAGACCTTCAGGAGCCCCAGTCCGTTGACCTTCAAATCAGTTTCAGGATGGTCAATGCTGTTCTGATTTGCAAAGTGTGCAGCCAGATGAATAACAAAGTCGGGGCGCTTGTAGAAAACCTGCTTGAGCTTCTGCTCATCAAGGATGCTCCCTTTGACTACCTCCAGCAATGCATGGTGCGGAAGATTCCAGGGATAGGACGACGAATAGTCATCCAACACCACTATCCTCTTGGGTTCGGCAGGAAGCAGGGCACGCACAATATTACTGCCGATACACCCAGCCCCACCAGTGATGAGAATTGTCTTATTCTTGTAATGATGTAGAACCTCTTGATAATCCATTGCATTCTATCCTCCTACGCGATACTCCTGTTTGAACCAGTCAACGGTTCGCTTTATTCCTTCATGAAGAGGAACAGTAACATTATGTCCGATCTGCGTCTTTGCCTTGGACGAGTCAGCAATCTTGAATCGGGTTGTAAATGGCTCCTCATCCTTGTAGGTAACTCCCGAGAGATTACCGCCAGTATGCTTCATCACAAGCTCAGACAGCTCTTCAATTGTGTATTGCTTCTCACTCCCTAGGTTGTATACCTCTCCAGAATGGAAGTTGTCAATGATGTTTGCAAATGACCTACAGATATCTTCAACGAACTCGAATGTTCTCTTGTGGCCTTTGTGAACTGTGTATGGTAATCCATGAAGTGCACGGTAGACGAACACGGGCACGACTCCGCGATATGGGCTATAGTGCTCATGCGGCCCGTATACATTGAAGAGCCTTACTCTAACAGTTTCCGTCGCGTCCATCTCGGCTGAGTTGAGTATCTGGAGTTCATTCACCCACTTCGTTAAAGCGTAGTCATTCATTTGCTTGATAGGAATCTTGTTCATGACATCCTCGGTCATGACTCCATCGTAGTCACCATATACTTCAGCACTGCCAAAGAAGATCATCCTGAAGCCGAACTCCTTCTGCGCATTGAGAATGTTCTTCGTACCAACTGCATTTGTCCGCCAGAGATTTTCGTAGTGCGCCTCTCCATTCCATCGCCCGTATTCGGCAGCCGCATGGTACACGAAATCGAACTTGTGTTCTCTGAAGATTCGTTCAAGTTGACGGTAGCTGCATACATCACACCTGATGAACTGAGAATCAGCGGAGTGTAGAATGTCCGAACGCCATGTTTCATGACCCCGTTCCCGTAGTTCATTAGCTAGGTTTGTGCCAATGAAGCCCTGTCCACCAGTAATCAATACACTTGCCATATGGAATTCAGCCTCGCGAAAGAGCATCGTTTCAAATCGCGTTGAGTGGCTCAGTTGTAGCCGTTTTAAAGATTATTGAAAGGATATTGAAATAACCCAGCAGTTGGCATTGCTGATTGCCAGTTCGGGGGTAATGCACAAATTCGACAAAGTATCGGACATGTGGTCCACACTTCTCGGTTTCCTAATCCCCATCGTCTTTATTCCCGCTGGTCTCGTTTTTCTGCTCGTTTTGGAGATTCTATACATCATGCCCCCTTGCTGCAAACAGAGGCCGTCCATTATGTCCGATAGGAAAACCCCCAAGACAATCAAGCCAGTGAGTGATACTATCAAGAAGAACCGGAAGTCAGAGAATCGGTATGCTAGCTGCAAAATCTTTGGCATTAGACCAAAGACATTCAGAGTTCCAAGAGCATTACACAATCCTGCTAAAGCGAAGCTCAAAGGTGACAGAACCATTCTTGTGGAAACTCCAGCGCTAAGGAGGTGGAACTTGGCAGCGAAACAGCTATTCCACAGTTTGGGGTGTTTCAATGTGAAGGAACTTCATGATTTTCCTTGCCGTGTTCTCCCACGAAAACTGCCTTGCTCTGGCGACTGCATCATCTTTTCGCTTGCGTAGCAAGTCCTTGTCAGTCCACAGTTCGCGAACAAACTTGGACATCTCGTCTAAGTTGGCGACAACACGCCCTCCGGCTCCAAGTATTTGACTGTTCTCACCTGTATCGAAAGCTACAACATACGTTCCGCAGGCCATCGCTTCGACCTGGACAAGTCCGAAGCCTTCGAACCGGGATACGTTAGTATAGAAATCTGCAGCGTTGATGTACTTCACAAGCGTTTCTACTTCAACATATCCTGGATTCACCAGAGTCACATTCGGATTTTGCACTATTCTCTTTCTGAGAGATGAGGGTATCTCACCACCCAAAATTACCAGGTTTAATGGAAGATTAACCAAATGCACCAACCGTATAAGAGCATCCAGGTTCTTGTGTCCTGACGATCTGGATGCATATGCTAGTGTGAGCTTATCATCAAGCCCCAATGCGTGCTTCTGGTCACCAGGCAGAACTCGGTAAACGTCGTGATCTACTCCATTCCATATCGTGCCTATGGGCTTTCCAGACGCGTAAGGTTCCACATGAGACCTTGTCATGTTGGATATGCAAATAACTGCATGAGACGTATGAATGGCCATTCGTTGCAAGAACCAACCAATGACCCCCGCTAATGAGACACCTGCGACCCTCATCTCCTCCCTCTGCGTATGGTGCATTATTACTACCTTCCGCGGAGAAACGAGAAATGCACCGCTC
>JAUVHR010000365.1 GCA_030593165.1 Candidatus Thorarchaeota archaeon | reverse complement strand
TTGCAAGTTCGCCAAAGGCTAGAAGAAGGTCATGCGGACCCTTGCCCAAGATGAGCCTGCCTACGTATATCACAACCGGCTGAGACCAGTCTACACCCTCCAATTTTGCAATCAAATCTTTGTCCGGGCTCTTTTGTGAGTACGCTTTCGCTATGTCAAAGATTGCAGTAGGAACTCTGCCATCCATGATATATGAATCGAATAATGAGTGAACTTGTTTTGATTGAGATTGTGTTCTACCATCGAATCCATCTTGATACGAGCGAAGCTTGGCCAATATTGCAGCTGGTTCTTCAGTCAGTGGAGTGAACAGGTCTGTATCAACGCCTAGAGGTACTTCAACAACCTTGCTCTCGATTTCGGGATATGAGTTTTCGAAGACTTCGAGTACTCTTGAACGGAAGTAGTTGTTTCCTACGAGGATTGCACGGGCACCCCGTATGCCTCTTAAGGCATATTCCAAACACTTGGGGCTTCTCTCCACTGCATAGACCAAACCACTACCATGCAATGCGACAACATAAGGAATGGATGTCTTTTCTTGCACTTGACGTGCAATCTCAGGCATCATGACAGCGTGGTTTGTATGAAGGATCTCTAGACCATGCTTCTCAGCCACAGAAGAAATGATTCCAACGTTAGTATCAACGTATCTCTGTAACTGGGCCGAGCTTAGATTCGGAAACTCGATGACTTGGTCGAAGGATGGATAACTATCCCAGACGAATACAGGGAGGACACCACCAATTTCTGGAATATGTATGCTAATTCCCTCTGAACGTGCTTCGTCCAGCACTGTACTTCCATCAAGTGAATGTACCTCAACTGTGGACACGAAAGGGAGTTTGGTGGCGTTTCGATCTTGGCAGAAGATGTGAACATCGTGTCCTTGGTTCCATAGACTCCTTGCTACGTTTTGAACATAGATGTTACTGCCCGATCCTGTGAGAAACCACCCATGGAGTAGTCCGATTCGCATGTTAGAACTCCCAGTGTCGGGACCAAGTGATTAAGGTTCTGGACCTATTTGCGTCGTTTCATAACAATACTGGCTCCAACTAGTGCCACTACAGCAACTCCGGCCACCAAGAACACATTGGAATCCAGTGGTGTTCCGTCAGTTGGTGTTGGTGTAGTTCCACCATTCGGGGGTGGTGTCGTTGTTGTTGAGCTCGGGTCAGAGTTCCACCCAGCCAGACTAGCTACGAGCCACCAGAAAGCTCTACCTTTCTGCTCGCAACTTGTGTATGTAGTATGCCCTGCTTCGTTCCCATCGAAGTCTTCATGTTCTAGGGGCACCTGATAGGTGACAGATTCATGCTCGTAGTTGTAGGTGTTCTGAACTCCATTGCTCCAACAGTCAAGGTCTGCAAAGTCGAAGAGAACTTTGTCGTTATCGATACAGTACTGCCGAATCATCTCGTTCATGGTCCATCGATTGTAACCATCTCCACCACTAGTCTGAGCATTGCAGGTCATGTAGACAAAGGTGACACCGGGATTTGCGGTTTCAAGTGCGCTCATCGTATTAAGGTAGGTCTGTGTCTGCGTGTCCGAGTATGAGTTCAACTGAGTACACCATGACCACAGAGAGACCGTAATCGTTGGATTGGAGTCCAAAGTGTTCTGAGTGATGCCAACACTTTCAATTGTTTCCCAATAGAGGTCTGGGGTGATGTAAGCATGGGGCGGATTGCCATCGAGGATGCAGAGAGCTCCGGCCTCAACAGGTAGAGTCCCACTTCCTTGAACCTGACTATAGGTCGAGTTGTCAGCCTCTAATCGGGTCAAGCCAGTCGTGATCTGGCCTCCATGGCTCGTGTGTGCATAGTGAATGCGAATGTTATCTTGCGATGCATCAATCCAGTCAGCAGGAATGGAATCTAAGTCGATGCAGGTATGATCTATTATGAGACCGCCCGGCCAAGCCGATGCAGTGAATTCGTTTTCATGGTTCTCGGTCGCGATTCCAGCTGTTACTGAAACAGGGACTAGGAGAGATATGATGATACATAGAGTGATTGTCATGGCGTGCGACATTTGATTATCTCCTTACACTCTACGCAATCGCACTCTCTTCTTTACTTTTTCGCGTGAGTAGTACAGGCAAACTTACTCGGAGGAATCTTCAATGCGGGTAGGTTCATCCCTATCTTGATCATCATAAGCCTTAGGGACTAATGTGAAGGAAACATGCGGTTGGACTCTCTCCAATAAAGCACCCAGCAGCTGGCATATTTGTTTGGAAGAACCTAGAAGTCTGCGCAGCCGGTATTTGTTCATCGTATAACGAATCCTGATGAATGATCCACCCTCATCCTCACCCGAAGTCAGAAGGCCCTCACTGCCATCCACATCTACCTCTCCGGATTCCACTACACCCAAGGCGGAATCAAAGCGGAATGTGAACTCCGGACCAATGTTCTCCATTTTCTCTATCGTCATCTCAACCTCAAGTTGAGGCTCACTGGAAATCTTCAGAAACGCATGAACATCATCAATTGCGCGCAAATCTTGTCCCTTGCCATGTCTGTACCTGATGATAATCGAGTCTACCAGTTCACATTTCTCCACATTATGAAGCACATCATATTTGGTCAGGTACTTCCTTATGAGGAATGCCAGGGGATCTGACACGAACTTACTACGAATTGGTGAAGCAAGATAACCAAGCCATATTCCAAGAGGGTAGAGGAGAGTCATCTCAACAACAAGGAATGCAGGAATAAGGAGCGAATCGATTGTTGATGGCATGATGAAAAGCATCCCGAACCCAAGAAATGGCGTCGCTAACAATAGCATGAGTAAGCCGCATATATGCGGGGGAGACCCGCCTAGTTCTCCGGTCCTGAAATCTCCTTCATAGTAGATGGTGCCGAAATCCGAATATTCGCGGGACTGCGACTCAAACTCAAGTCGGTCTACGTTAATCTTAACAGTCCTCTTTCGCAGATATCCAACAAGCGAACCAAGCAGAACTGCCGCCATTGGACCAAATCCAAACAGGTTCATCAAGTCGAATGCCCCGGGGAGGTGCGTGCCAATTAGATTTTCATCCAAGAATCTCAAGATGACAATTCCTATTAGACACACATACATGATTATGGCTGGAGCATTCCATTTGGATTGCCCACTTC
>JAUVHR010000296.1 GCA_030593165.1 Candidatus Thorarchaeota archaeon | reverse complement strand
ACTATCGAAGTATTTTATGAACCATGGGTTGAATCTCAAGTAGTCCAAGATTTAATTCTTGGAGAGGAAACCATGGTTTTCTTCAGAATCTTCAATCCGTTAAACACCACTATCTCAGATGTCCCAGTGACACTCTACAATCCATTGAACAACCTAATTGGAACAAGCACTACAGATTCAGGGGGCTACGCCATGTTCAACTGGACTGTATCAGACGGTATTTCAGCTGGATTTCATGAATACATTATTCTTCTAAATGAATCACGACTACAATACATATCCACTATATCACTGGACTTTAACTTCTTTGTCCATCTGCCGCTTCGAATTCACATTGAAAATCCAGTCTCGACTGTCGTTCGTGGTAACAATGCAACAATCAGATTCACTCTGGATTCTGAGTATCAGCCCAATAGCCTAGTAGAAATCAAAATCAACGATGACCTTGCCGAGCTCGTTTACACAGCTGTAGTCTTAACAGATCACTCTGTCGAGATAAATCTCTCAACTGCTCATAATAACAGTCTTGGATTCCACAATCTGTCACTACAATGTACAAATGGAACAGTCATCATCCTTGGCACATTCAATCTAGATCTATTTCTCTTTGGAACTATGAGTATTGACTTGGAAACCAACAACGCATTCTACGATGAATCACTGGAATTCCAGCTGACAGGGGTGAGCGACAACAACGAAACAATAGACCTGTTCAGTTTCAACGTATATCTGAAGGATTCTGATACACTTATCACATCCTTGGAAAACATTACGAGTGAATCGGTCCATTTGGTCCCTCTTCCTCTTTGGCTCTTGCCAGGTTTCCATGATGTAATCTTCAATATGAGCTGTCCATGGTACTTGACATTCACAGAAATAATCTCTATCATTGTATGGATGCGAACAAACATAGTGATATCACTATATGTCAGCGAGTCTGCACAGAGTGGTGGGACACTGAACTCTCCTACATCAGATTCTCTTCAAATCTCAGACAGTACGCCAATAATCTCATCTGGTTCTATCATAAGTCCCCCACCAATCTTATTGAGCGATACAACTTCAACCCCTGATTCAACAGCTCTTGAAACTTCTCTTGAGAGTTGTCCGAGGTTCAGTTCTGGAACTAGTAATCTGTCAACAGTCTTAGCAAAATCTCTTATCTCAGCATCCGGGAATGGCCAGATAGTCCTTAAACGGATTGCTCTTAGTGACTTCGAATGGTATGGGTTAGTCATAACCTCATCTACAGTTCTCGATGTGCATCCAAACGAAACTATCCCCCAGTCAGCTTTGCTTGGTCCAGTAATCACAGTATCCGTTAAGAGAGTGGAGTTGTTAGCAACCTTTGCAGATATTCTCCGGACCAAGTCATTATGGACATGAGAATCTGCGGTTCTTCTGAAGCCCCAATTGTCATGTGTTGATCCCGTAACAAGCAACTTATGACCATCTCCAAATCTTGGCATAAGGGAGTGACCCTTCCTATCAAGGCCGCCAAATGGAGAATCTCCACTACTTGCCAGTTTCCTTACCACTGGAGCTAAGTGACTACGGCCAATAATCACCCGTTCTCTGGAATGTGCAACAATTTCATCCGAAAGTAATACAACTGGATGTCTTAGTATCTCCGATAATCTAAATGCCTTTACTGTTAGCTCAAATGTTTCTTGGGCGGAGTTAGGGGCAAGGACAATACTCTCATAATCACCATGGGTTCCCCACCTTGCCTGCATGAAGTCTCCCTGAGCAGCTTTTGTAGCTTGTCCTGTACTTGGTCCCGCTCTTTGTACATTAACAATAACACAAGGAGTTTCTGTCATAATAGCATAACCAAGGTTTTCCTGCATCAGACTGAATCCTGGACCTGAAGTTGCTGTCATTGACAGCTGCCCGCCCCAAGAGCCCCCAATCACAGCTGAGATAGCACCAATCTCATCCTCCATCTGGAGATAAACTCCACCAACGTCAGGTAACTTCCTAGACATTATCTCTGCAATTTCGGAAGCGGGCGTAATTGGATAACCTGCAAAGAATCTACATCCGGCTGACAATGCTGCTTCAGCACAAGCCTGGTTACCCTGCCAGAAGTTTACAATCATATCTTCAGTTGTCATCGTACTGACACCCGAGGCGGGAACAATCTTGAAGTATAGATAAAACTTGACATCTGACTGGTAGGCACCAAACTTGTTCTCCGATACTCTTTTATCAAACACACATGTCAGGCCCCCTCAGCGGCCGTGGTCTAGCTTGGTTAGGACGGAAGCCTCCCAAGCTTCCAACCCGGGACGGCTTTGCCAAAGGCAAACCGCGGGAATTCAAATCTCGGCGGCCGCACCACAACCTTTTCGTCACACTTAAGGTCACAAGTTCGGAAATATCTGTGGCGAGTGATGATTGCTATGACCCCTATGAGTCCCAAGGGACGATGATATGGATCTTGAGTTAGGAACTCGCCACCAATACTTTCGCCCACCTCTAACAACAAAGTCCATTTAATCGCACAATTCGCGCAATACTTTTAAGGTCTAAGGAAGAGAAGGCTGTTGGTCTGTGATGGTACGGGACTATGTTGAGGACGAACTTGGAAAATCTAGTGTGTTCAAGTCAGAACAGTTCCTATCCATTGATTATGTCCCCGAAACACTGCCGCATCGAGAACCCGAGCTTCGTATACTAGCACAAACTTTCAAGATACTAATCACATCACCAGGACAGACAAGTCAAAAGTTCATAATCGAAGGTCCAGTTGGCTCTGGTAAGACAGCCGTAGCGAAACGGTTCGCAGAGCAAATGACTCAGGCCGCACGGAGGAGGGGCATAAACCTTCACAAACTCCACATAAACTGCCGTGTAAACAAGAGTGCCTACCTAATATATCTCAAGATTCTACGAACATTCAAACCCAAGTTTCCTCGCAGAGGCCATTCTCCTGAAGAGCTACTACAGATGATTATTGAGGTCATGGACACAGAAAATCACTATCTACTTCTAATTCTAGATGAACTGGACTACTTCATGCGTCTCAAGGGCACAGATATCCTATATGATTTGACACGGCTAACAGATGATCGACTTAATGCTCCCCAAAGGCTGTCTATCATAGGAGTAGGTCGAAGAATATCATTTGATGAAAGTTTCTTTGACCAGAGTACACTTAGTACACTTCAACAGAACATCTTACATTTTGAGAAGTACAGTTCTGGTGCTCTCCAAGATATTCTCGGAAATCGAGTAGGTATGGCATTTGAGGATGGTGTAGTCATGGACGAAACACTTCAGGTCATATGTGATATTGCATCCAAACGAGGTGATGCCAGATACGCAATCGAGCTTCTATGGCGTGCTGGAAAACAGGCTGATAAGGAAGGAACCAGCAAAATCATTCCCGATTTCGTTCGTCAAGCCAAGGCCGATACCCACCCCGAACTCAGAAAGGAGGTCTTTGCAGCACTACCACTTCAGAATAGGATTCTCCTTCTTGCAACAGCTAGACAGCTGAAAGAGGGCCGAAGTGCCTATGTAACTATGGGTGAGGTAGAGGAAATGTATCATTCAATATGTGAGGAATATGGGGAGGAACCACGTGCACATACACAAGTATGGGAGTGGATACAAGATCTCACACTACATGGACTAATCGACACGAAACGTTCAGGAACGGGTCAGCGGGGTCAGACCACGCTGATTGGCCTGTCCGATGTTCCTGCAGAACTACTAGAGCAGTTCTTACTTGAGAATCTTGGTTAACAAAAGGTCGTGCGATTACAATGAGCAAAGATATTACACCTCGTCCTCCAATCGAAGACATCCTTTCTTCTAGAGGCAGAATCAAGATTCTCAAAGAACTGGCTGATTCTACAGAACTGAATATATCCGAGCTATGTCGTAGGGTTGGACTCAATCATAGTTCAACAAAGCTTCATCTTCAAGTTCTCATGAATTCAGGTCTTGTCGAAGAGAAGGCCTTTGGACGTATCAAAATCTATCGATATCGCATTGAAGACCTACGAGCTCGTGCCCTCAAGAATTTACTAGAACTATGGCAAACATGAATGAGAGGGTAGTATTATTGCCGGCCCAAATTGCTCGTCTATTCTATCTAGGTACTGAATATCATGGTTCACAATGTCAACCGGGACTTCGTACAGTCCAAGGGGAGCTAATTAGAGCATTAAGCAAATGGAGCAGGGAAACACACACACCACAGAGCGTTCAGCTGTCAGGACGGACTGATAGCGGTGTTCACAGCCTAGGTCAAATTGTCTTGGTTGAAACCGAAATTCCACTAGCCATAGATAATATCAACGAATATCTCCCTGAAGACATAACACTCTGGGCGCATGCTTCAGCTCCTCCGGGGTTCATACCACGATTCAATATCCTGATGCGTCACTATCGCTACTACTCAATACAAGAGAGCAAACCAGACATTCAGGCAATCAATGCTGCACTTCAATTACTTGTAGGTACTCACGATTTTTTCCTTCTCGCAAAACCTGATGGAAATCGTCCTACGGAGGCAACAATACTGAATGCATGCGCAGTTGGAGATGGAAACATCATTTCAATAGACATTTTTGGTACCAATTTCCGATGGAAACTAGTACGAAAAGTAGTATCATTATTACTTAAGATTGGAAACAGAGAGCTACACCCGAACATAGTTTCAGACCTATTTAATGGGAT
>JAUVHR010000293.1 GCA_030593165.1 Candidatus Thorarchaeota archaeon | reverse complement strand
CAGTGCTGGAGGCGACTCTGGGAGTCTGGTTCTCGACAAGGACGGATATGCAGTGGGCAAGCTATTTGCAGGCAGTGATGAGCAAAACATTACAATAGCCAACCAGATACAGACCTATCTGGACCTGCTAGATGCGGAATTAATCACAGAATGAGGCTGTTCGATGGTCACAATGGAAGAGGTGCGACGGGCAAAGGAAAATCATGAGGCAGAGCTCATGGAGAAGTCCGGGGTAGTAGGTGTTGCCATCGGCTACAAGCATATCAGCGGCAGAAAGACCAACCAGCTCTGCATCATCTGCTATGTGACATCGAAGAAAGCAGAGGGAGAACTCGAAGAGCACGACATCATTCCTGAGGAGATTGAGGGGGTCCCTGTGGATGTTGTTGAGTCAGGCAAGATTCGAGCACTGTGATGAGCAGGGACCAACTCAACAGGCAACTTCATCACAATAAAGCATTTCTAGGAATCCGCTTTCCGGTTGACGATTGCTCTTAGCTGCTTGGTCAAAAAAGGGAGGGAGAAGAGAGGATGACTCTCTCTTAGATGAATAGCGAAGTTCTACATCTGCTTCTCTTGTCTGTAGGGCAAATACTTTGGTCCAAAGTTCTCTCTGCCCATGATAATTCGCCATAGCGTACTTGTAGTGATTCTATGAGATACTAACGATGAGCCTATGCTTGATGCTCGCCGCTTAACAGCTTCGGGTTCGTGCCGCGTTCACAGGATTGCATACAGAGTCCCATTTCTATTGTATCAAATTGTTGCATTGGCTCAATTGAATGGCCAAGCATCTTCCTTTGACGTAACTTCGATTGCCTTCTTCAAATGCTTCCTTGTGACCGCTTCCTTCTCTCCCTTATGAGCCAGTTCTGATGCCAGTTCCGCAATCTTCCTTGCAAAGATTATCAGGTCCATAGATACTCTTTCTTTGGTTCCGATGGCTTTCTCGCACCTCTTCACCGTGTCTTCATCAAATAGCAGGTCAATCCAAAGATATTCTGCAGCCTTTTCAACCTCCAAATCACGGCTTTCGACTGCATACATGAATGCATAGACAGCGTTGTCCAGCTGTCTTCTCACGTCGAGGCGTAGTCGCCTCTGCTTCAGATCCTCCTTCTTCAGCTGTTGCAGGTCTTTTTCCTTTTTTCTTGTCATGGATTCATCCCCCTTAGGCCAACTCCCTGGTTTCAAATTCCGCCCAGAGTGGATAGTGATCTGAGATGTACCACGATAATTGCCTCTTTGTAAGACCACGGTCCTTCAGGACTCGGCAAACGAAATCGAAATGACCCCCAGTCTTGAATACCAGTGAGAGTGCCGGCTTCCTATCAACTCCAGTGAACCAAGCTATCTGGTCATAGAACTTATGGGTATCGGATTTGTTTGGGTCGTAGAAGATGGTTCTCGGCGCGGCGTCCAGTTCTGCGGGACTTGTCAGCCCGGTGGATGTGAAAGCCTCGTACAGTTTATCCCCTATCCGGTCTATGTTGAAGTCACCTAACGCAATCAAGTTGTGGTCCCAAGTATTGACATCTAAAGCCCACTCAGATAGCCATTGGGCAATTTCCTCTAGTTCAGGTATACGCTCAGCCTTATCTCCATAGATTACGTGCAATGTCACCAGAATGAACGTCCTTCCTCCAACCTTGAAGCCTACTGCATAGGGAGTTCTTGCGAATTGCTTGTCAAGAGAGTGTACGTGAGGTTTCTTGGGATCTTCAGGAACAACAAGCTCGCAGGCCAATCCGGAGAGCTCAACTTTCCGCGTGTCATAAAGGTACGCCATCCGCTCTCCATTTCCCCTGTAACCTTTGGTTTCATCAGTCATAAGAAGCTCCCAATCCGGTCCAAGTATCTTGAGAAGATGTCTCAGAGCCCGGATGTTCGACTTGACTTCTTGAAGGGCCATCACGTCAAAACGTGAGATAATCTCAGCAATGCAGTATAGAGAATGATAGTCGCGCTTCGGACTGTCGTCTGATTCAGATTTCCACTTCTTCGTAAGATCACCGAAGTGACGAATGTTCCAGGTCGCAATCAGTAGATTGTTGTCAATGGCCTTGGAGGGTATCTTGTCAAGCTCAGTCCTCAGGTTTTCCAGCTCAATCCTTATGTCATCTGGCATTGGTCCAATGTCCTCGGACATAATCACATCCTTCCTTCTTTGCAGAGTCTTCGTGAACCCTGCAATTACAGTTGTGGAGTAAGATATGGCAGAACTTGGTTAAACGCATTTCGCTATAATTGATTGCTGCCAGATACTGGTGTAATATTAAACGAGGTTGTTCAACAGATGAATCAGCGCTGCTTATCCTACCGACAAGGCATCATCTGGCAACCTAACTGTGTTTAGTATCTACATTCGCTTCTCTTGTCTGTAGGGTACCAACTGGTCTGAATATCTCCCATGCTATGAAGACATTACTACTCTTTGAAATCACCGCACCTTTGAGGTCCTCCCCGCATGATGTAAGTCACAAGTCCATATAGTGCTCTCTTTCCCAGTCAGTCACGCTTTGCTTGAACTCGGACCATTCCGCTCGTTTAAGCCCCAGATACCTGTTAAACGCATGCTCGCCTAGACTTTCCTTGATGAACTTGCTCTGCTCAAATTCATCTAGGGCTTCACCGAGATCGGAGGGCAGGGATTTGATGTAGAACTGCGCAAGTTTGGCATCGTCGAAGTCAAAGACATCTTCTTCTACTGGTTCTGGGGGCTCTATCTTCTTCTCGATACCTTTCATTCCTGCCGCCAGCATAACTGCAAATGCAATGTAAGGATTGCAGCTTGGATCTGGGCATCGGAGTTCCAGTCTTGCAGATTCTTGTCGATTCTTGCCATGCCTTGGGACTCGGATCAGAGCCGACCGATTTCGTTGTCCCCAACAAACATAGATAGGCGCCTCGAACCCACCTAGCCGCTTATAGCTGTTGACTGTTGGACAGAGGATGGCGGCCATCTCTCTGATATGCTCGAGCTGTCCGCCCATGAAATGGTACGCGAGAGTGGAGAGTTGATATGGATCCTCATCATCATGAAAGAGGTTCTCCCCACTGTTGCTAAATATGGATTGATGCGTATGCATTCCACTACCTGCTACGCCCGATCTGGGCTTTGGCATGAACGAGGCATAAAGGTTTCTGTTACTGGCGACTGTCTTGATAGCCTGCTTTGCGACCAAGATGTTATCTGCACTATTCAACGCGTTACTGTATCCAATATCAATCTCATGCTGGCTGGGGCCACACTCATGATGTGTCATTCCTACATGAATACCCAGACCTTCCAACGTGGAAACTATGACTGCTCGAATGTCGGTACCTAGGTCTCTTGGGGAGAAATCGAAGTAGCTCGCCCTATCATAGTAGTCTCCTTCATCTTTTGATCCAAAAAGGAAGAACTCGATTTCGGGCCCAACCTTGCAGAACCACCCCTTGGCCTCGCTCATCTCAGAAATGCGTCGCAGAATGTTTCGAGGAGCGCCTTCGAAAGGCGTTTTGTCAGGTTCATGAATATCACAAATGATTCTCGCCGCGTTTCTCCCGTGTCGCGGCCAAGGCAACATGATATAGGTCGTTGGATCAGGAATCAGCAACATGTCGCTCTCATGGATTCTGGTGAGCCCCTCCACAGAGGATCCATCAAACCATTTGCCATGTTCTAAGCAATCTTCCAATTCCCTCGGCGAAATGGTCACACATTTCAGCTGACCAGCCAGATCTGAAAACATAAGGTCAATGAAGCTGATTTCTTCTTTCTTCACTCTCTCTAGCATCTTCGATTCCTGTTCGCTCATACTATCACGTCCTTTGGGCGTATCTTGTTTCCGGCCATTCACTGATTCTCTCACACTTGGTATTCAACTGCTTTAAGATTTTAGGGTAAGAAGAGGAAGGCCTCTTTCCAATTCTCTGAAGAAACTATATCTGTTTCTCTTGCCTGTACGGCAGGTTCTCAGGGTTGAAAATCTCCCTTCCTATGATGATTGGATGAATCTCTGAAGCGATCTTTGGTATCCTTAAGCGCCTTGATAATCCTCAACTAACAATATATATGTTGGATTAAACACCCGTTTTCCAACATCTTTGGATTTTGAGTTAGGAGGTTTCTCTATGGGACGATTTGCATCATCCTTCGGTCTATCTGAGGCGAACGACAAGACAATCAGGATTGCTAGGGCATTCACAGTACTCAGGGTCCTAGACACTCTGAGCCTTATGATGAGCATGACCTTCCTGTTCATCTACATAGCAGACCTACTCGGAGGTGGACCCGGACGGTATATCGAAGGCATGGCTCTACTTGGAGTTCTGATTGTCATCAATATGGCCGCCCAGACGATACTGGACTATCCAACAGGCAGTATCGGCGATTGGATAGGACAGCGCTATCTTCTGGCTGGAGCCTTTCTCACCTACGGACTGTCTCTTTTTCTCCTCTCATTAGCCACAGTTGATACACCTTTCTTCTACTTCGTCGTTGTCATGGTTCTGATAGGAATCGGTGGCGCCTTGGAAAGCGGTGCGCTTGAAGCGTGGTTGGATAACAACTATCGAGTCGCAGCACCAGAGGATGAGCAGAGAATGCAGTATGGAGTCTTTCGTGGGAAGGCATTAAGCCTATTCTTCCTGGTAGATGCAATTGTGATGGTCCCAGGTGGTCTTCTAGCGGCTCTCTTTGGTAGGGCCTGGGTCTTTCAACTCCAGTTTGTATTATGTAT
>JAUVHR010000029.1 GCA_030593165.1 Candidatus Thorarchaeota archaeon | reverse complement strand
CAGTTCTCTTCTCTAGGGCCGAGCTAGAAGTGATAGACATCGAGCTTGATAGACTGATTGAGCGAATCAGTGCAACACGCCAGGCTTTTCGTCTGGATGAATCGGACAAGAAAATAATTGTACATCGAGTTAAGCATTTGAGGGGACTCCTTGACGAATCTAAGACTCGAAAAAAGGAGCTACTTGTCTTCAAGCGCCCTCTCCGAATAGAGGAGATTCACTCAGTCTTGCTTTCGTATGGAGAGAAGCTGACTAATCTCATACATACCCGCGCAACTCTTGACTCCGAATTATACGAAACGCAACGAAAGAAGACCGAGGGCAAGATTGAGATTATCAAGACTGACCTCAAGACCGCAAGGAAGGCTGCACAGAAATGGCCCAAATCTATCAGGAAGAATGTCAAGGACCTGATGAAGCGGCTCAACAGACTAGAGGCCAGGCATAGAATCGACGACATCAGTGATAGAGAATATGAAGAATCTAAATCAGCTATTGCGCGGAACATCGAAACGCTGACTCGCGGCGAACGAATTCTGAACGAGATATTGTCCACTACCGAGAAGTAATTTGGCTCCCCCAAAACGTCTATAAGCAACTTCCGAGGTCATCCGAATTAGGCAAGGTGGATATCGATGTTTGAGGAAATCCGTCCAGAGATGCGTGCACTGATCTACTTGATGATTGGTCTAACTCTACTTGGGATTGGAATCATTCTTGATCAGACCGCATTCGCCATAGGCTTCCTCTAATCCGCACACGATGTGGGTACCGTTCATTTTTACTTGTACAAACTTGAGCACAGGAGTGATGTACGTCCAAGAGCGGCACTGGACTTGACTCCTCTAGGTCCAGATATGTGCAGTGTCAACCTCAGGATGAAGTACAGGGTGGGACTTTATAAACCCCCAGAAAATCCTTGATAAATATGCATAAGTTTCTTTGCAGCTGTTTTCAACCCTCATGGGGCGAATCATTATGAAAACTTTGGATGAGTTTGTTCGCCTCCTAAACGAGTTCGACGGTATTTCGCGGAAACGTGTTTTGCCACGTATCATCAGCAAGCTGCGAGAAGACTCCTACAAGGGCGACCAACCCCATTCTCTTGGTGAGGACTCGGCAGCCATCAGTACGGACTCCGACGAGATCATTCTGCTCACTACAGACTCAATTGTGGAAGAACTCTGCCTGAACCATCCTCACGCAGCAGGATTCAACGTTATACTAGCCAATGTAATGGACATCTATGCCGCAGGTGGTGTACCTACGTCCTTTGCAGTTGCCTTGTCTTACTCGAGTCCCGAAATCGGTGCCAATCTCCTTGAAGGGCTTATCGAAGCATCACACAGGTTCAGAATACCAATAGTCAGAGGTCACACGAACTCTCGTTCCGAAACTACTTACGTGGTGGGCTCAGCAACAGGGACTGTGAAGAGGGACAACTTGTTGACAGCTGGCGGGGCAAAGGAGGGTGACGCTCTTGTGCTTCTATTTGATACAACTGGAAGTCAGGGCACCAGCTACAAACTTGGCTGGGACTCAGTCACTGACCGCAGCTCCGATGAGGTTGTGAATCGATTGTCTCTGATGGACGTTCTGGCACGCAAACACATTCTGAACGCTTCGAAGGATGTGTCTGTAGCTGGAGTGATAGGAACCGCTGGCATGATGGTTGAGTACTCTGGCGTAGGCGGGGTAGTTGACTTGGACTCGATAGCAGAAACCAAGCCCGACTCTGTTACTCTTGTTGACTGGCTACGGATGTACATCTCCCTAGGTTTCCTGGTAGCTATCCCGTCACCACATCTTGACCAACTTAATACAATTGTGAAACAACACGAGATGACCGCCACTCATATTGGTTTTGTTGACTCAAGCCCCTCACTGAGACTGCGAATGGGTGGGGAAGAGCGAATCATGTTCGACTTTTCTGCAGGCCCTGTTCTAACCCCGCGCAGCAAAAACTCGCAGTGACATTGCAGTAACCGTTATAATGCCTCCATAAGATTGATGACTAGATGTGTGAGCATTGTCTAAGGATAGCAAAAAGACCTGTAGTATTGTCGGCTGTGACAAGCCTTCAAAGAAGTCATTCGCAACTGTTAGAATCGCCGAGAGTATTAACAAGTCCGGTCTTAGGGTCAAGGATGCTAGTACAAGAAAGGCCTATCTATGCCAGGACCACTGGAAGATTGTGAAGAAGGCGTACAAGAAGGACACCAAGGCAGAACGTATGCGTTGGGGACACTAGATCGAACAAAGAGCGATTGTAGAGGTGGGTTGCTTTGGATGGCAGCCATGGAGAGTCTGCAGAACTGAAACCCAATTGGAAATTGTGGCTAGAGATTGACGGGGAGTACGTCTTTGGGCCCGGGGCATATGCGATTCTCAAGAGCATTCAGGAAGAAGGCTCAATCACTAGAGGTGCCAAGGCACTCGCCATGTCCTACCGGTATTGCTGGGGACTTATGAAGCGTATCGAAGTGCAGACCGGAAAAAAACCCCTGGAAACATTCAAGGGTGGTTCCGAGGGTGGTGGAGGCGCTCGGTTAACCGATTTCGGATTAGAGCTTATGAAGCGCTATACAGAGATACAGTCCCGTTTCGAAGAGTTAGCCGAGAGATAAAGTGCTAGACCTATCCAAACCTAATCACTATCGCCTTGTTGGGACAATGGCTCTTGCATTCAAGACACATGATACACTCTGCGCTGTGGACGCGCTGGTACGGAAATCTCCTGATTCTGATGTTCATTGGACACACAACTTCGCATACGTTGCAGGTGTCCGGAGTACATAGGGCAGGGTTCCTGCCTATTCCAACAAGTGAAGCTCTGGAAAAGATTCCATAGAGCCAACCGGCCGGACAAAGCCATCTGCAATACCATCTCGGCATCCAGAATGAAACAATGACCACCAAGGCACCAAAAATGATCTGAAGCCAGAATATCCAGCCCCAGTCCAGGACATACCAGAGTGTTTCAATATTGAACGGCCAGTTCATTTCAAGTGCTTTCACAAACAAGATATGCGCAGGGTTAACGGGGTCGAATCCTGACTCAGCAAAAATGCCTAGGGCGTCTCTGATGGCTTCGTCAGTTCCTAGAACAGTGCTGATTGCAATCCACGCAGAGAAGAACATGGTGATGATGAAAACGTATGCTTTCACCCTTCGAAGCTCTTTCTCAGTTCCGGGGGCAGGACGAGTCTTGGACCTGTTCGGAAGTGTGGCGAAGTCCTGAAGAGTTCCTATTGGACAAATCCATCCGCAGCTTGCTTTGCCGAAGAATATCAAGATTATGATCATTGCACCTATTGTGAAGAACGGGAACAACCCCATAGTCAGTTCTCGGTTCATAGTGCCAAAGGAACCTGCAATAGCCGCAAAGGGCGCGTCAAGTGGAGCGATGATTGGAATGCTGGGCAGGATGTCCCTAATGAATATCCAGAACGCCTGTACCTGTTCCGCTTCAAACCATGCGCTGAAGACATATGCATTGATTCCAAGAAGGAATGTAACCTGTGCAATTCGACGCAGTAGGCGGACATTGACAAATAGACCTTTGATGTTTCGTTCTCCCTCTCTGGTTGGTTTGGTTTCTTCAGGAGTTTCTGTCTCCTCCTCTGAGGGTGCTTCTTCATCCTCGACCTGTTCTGCATCTATTGTGTCGGCGTCTTCCGCCATATCTTCAGTCCTCGTCTTGGCCGCTGTGGAAAGCCGAGAACTGGCTGCTGATTAAAAACGTTGTGTAGAGTATAGTGCGACAGAACGGATTTATTATTCAAGGACACTGAATGAGACTCTTATCGACCCATCCACAATGGTGATTCTCATTGTGTGTGGTCCGGTCTGCTGGGGTGCAGTGAGACTTATTGTGTGATTGTATGTGACAGACCATGTTTGAACAATTAAACCTCCTTGCTCCAGACTTATCGTAAGAGTTGTTCCTTCTGCGGTGATTGTCACGCCTACGGGCACATTGATTTGGGTTAGCACTTCCGAAGTTTCCTCAGTATCAACTAATGCAGTTGAATTATGCACGCGCTCGGCGAACTCTGTGGCAATCTCCAATTGCGAAGTGGCAGACAGTGTGTCGATTGCATACATTAGCACCGGGATGCCAACGATGACGGCTGTAGTGAGACCTACTGCAATCAGAATCATCTTCTCAAGAGACCTTGATACCATGGCCCTTGGTTCTGCATTGCTCCCAATAAACTACTCTAAATTAATGATGAATTGCTATTGACCAAAGTTTTAACGCTGAATACATTGCTTGGCTCAGGCACCAAAAATGGAGAAATTGACTCCTGTTCACATAGGCCTGATGGGTCATATCGATCATGGGAAGACAGAGCTTGCCAGAGCTCTTAGTGAACGAGTATCCACTGCCGGGCTGGACAAGCATCCACAAGCAAAGGAAAGAGGAATCACAATAGACCTGGGCTTCACGATGTTCGTTCTTGACAATTATCTCGTCACATTGGTCGATGCTCCCGGTCATGCAGATCTGATTCGAAGTGTTGTTGCGTCTGCCAACATAATAGACGCCGCGATACTTGTCGTTGCTGCGGATGAGGGTCCGATGATTCAGACCGGCGAGCATATAGTGGTCCTCCAAGCAATGGGGATAGACACTATTGTGGTGGCTTTGACAAAATCGGACCTCGTTAGTCAGGGTCAAGTTGAGGATGTTCGGACCAGGGTTCAAACCATTCTGGAGGGCTTGGGTTTCAAACGAGTAGAGTATGTCTCGGTCTCTGCCCCAAAGACAGAAGGTATTGACAAGCTGCGTAGCACTTTGCTAGATGTCATAGTACAAAAGCAGGGTGACGTAGATGGCGCACTACTGATGCCCATTGACCATGCGTTTTCTGTGAAAGGTCACGGTACTGTGGTTACTGGAACGATTCTGAGAGGCACAATGCGAGTTGGTGAGGATGTCAAGATTCTGCCTCTCGGATCCAAAGCCAAGGTGCGGTCAATACAGACTTTCGGGACAGAAAGAGAAGTCGTGAAGGTTGGGGATAGAGTTGGAGTAAACCTGCCAGATGTGAGTCACTCGGATCTCAACCGGGGTGATTATGTCTGCGCTGGGAAATGTCCAGAGACATCCAAATGCGTGTTTGTTCGTCTGACAACTAACCCTCTATATCGTGGCAGAGTCTCTAACAGAATGGTCCTGAGTGCTACTATCGGAATGCCAAGTGTCACGGCCGAGATAGTGTCCTTCTCTCAAAGCGACAGCGAGAGAATCGTAATGGATGAGGTCGTATCCAGTGAATTCGACGCAGCATTGCTTCTCAAGTCAGACATTGCTGTAGAGGTAGGAATGAAAGTGCTTCTCATAAGGACTGACCTCCCTCCGACAAGCATGAGGATTGTTGCGTCTGGGTCTATAATTGATATTCCCGATTCTGTTCGTCTGAAAGTCAGAAAGGAACGAATTGGGCATGTTTCAAGAGTGCGTGACGAAGATGTACTTGTGGAGGGGCTTTCATCAAGTAAGCAGAGAGCTGTTTTGCTTGCAGGGAGTCCTGTTTCCACAAAGGGTGGAGTGAAAGGTACTATCGATAGACCTTTTGGCACTCGTGGAGTATTATCAGTTCAGTTTGATGGCAAGGTGAAAGAAGGCGACAAGGTAGTCTACGTCTTGTTCAAAGAGGAGGAATTCAGATTTGGAGGATGACATTTACAGGCGGCTAAGGGACATCATACCTGAGAGTATGTCAAGACAAGGCGAGATCGTATTGGATTCGCTCTTAGGTCCTATCAAGGATATCCTCAACCGTCGTCGGTTTCCTGATGAGGCTTTCACTGAATCGCAGGTGGAGATGCTTTTCAAATTACTCTCCTCGATGGACTCTGATAAGGATTCTCAGGCAGCGCGAGTTGGCGAGAGAGAGGGAAGGACTGTTTCACCGCTTCTAGACCGACTCTCGACTGGGTTCAATCATGGCATTGGTAGAAGTGGGCACCTGACAGCACCACAGCCCAAGGCGGTTGGTGCGACCCAGATGCAGATTATTGCGAATCAAGTTGCACTAGATGCAATCAAGCGGTTGGGACTTCCCAATGTGCGTGCAGGATTCGTTGCACCTCTCTCAACGGGGATGAGCATTGGCTTGGTCCTTTCTGCCCTTAGAAGAGAGAATGGAGTGCGAAAGGTCCTCTACCCTCGTATAGACCACACTTCACCAAAACGCGGCATTGCTCTGGCAGGGCTAGAGGAAATCATGGTTGGTACGATACTCGAAGACGATGGTGTTCAGGCAGATTTGGGCATGCTAGAGAGTATGATATCAAGGAAAGATGACTATGCCCTACTGGCAACAACCACATTCTTTCCGCCAAGAGAGTCTGACCCTGTCAAGGAGATGGCGAAGATATGCCAGAATCATGACATTCCATTTGTAATCAACAATGCCTACGGTGTTCAGTCATCAGAAACAATGGCAAGTATCAGTTCTGCAATTGATGCTGGCAGAGTCGATGCAATTGTACAGAGTTCCGACAAGAACTTCATGACCCCTGTTGGGGGTTCAATTATTGTAACACCCGACCAGAAGGTCTCAGAGATGATTGCGGAAACATATGCCGGAAGGGCAACGGCAGCTCCGGTTGTGCAGACCCTTGCAGCGTTGCTGTTGTTGGGCCGAGAGGGCTACGAAGGATACCGAGAGCAGCAGCAGGCGAATCTTGCGATTTTGTATGAGAGGATGACATCAATCTGTGACAAGTTTGGTCAGAGGCTCCTCTCTGTAGATAATCCTGTAGCGTATGCCATGACAATGGATGGCCTTGACTGTGTGGAGATTGGCGCACGGCTCTACAATCGTCGTGTTACTGGGCCACGGGCTGTTCCGAAGGGTGATCTTGGCTCTTGTATCGATGACTATCCACACAGCTATCTTGTCATGAATGCCGCCATTGGCGCTCGACGAAATGATGTCGAAACTGCAACCGTCAAACTCAATAAGGAGCTGAGTAGCTACTCATAGTAAGCGTCCGAAGGGAGGGCATTACCCATTGAAAGGCCCTGATGAAACACCTCTTAGTGATAGAACCTTCAAGTATGAGAAACTCGAGTCACCTGTGGTATTCAGGTTGGCTTGGTATGCAGCTGCTGGAACGTCTGGAGTTAGACTTACAGATTACAGTGAGGCAGAGAGCCAGGTCTTCGAGGGCAAGGCGATGTTCACTACTAAGATCGATGAAGAAGAAACAACCATCCGGGTGTGGGTAGATGAGGCTAAAACCTCCGTAGAAATCGCGGTCTGGACTGAGGATGAATCGACTGCTAAAGCACAAGCTGAGGTTATTGAGTCTAGGCTGCTGGATTCCATTGAGAAGTACCATATTCTTGCTGAGGCTGACCAGAAGAAACTTGACAGGTCTCTTGTGGCGAAGATGTGCATGGACAAGATTGTCTACTACATTCTGAATAACCATCCTGTGAGTGATATCTACTACCAAGTTGCTCATGGTCGAGAGATGATGATTAAAGCGACTGAGGGTGAAGATTTGAGCCCGGTCGCATTGTCTACAGCTGGCTGGCTAGCAAGGATTGAGGGGCTCCCAAGGGATGAGAAGATGCCTGCCGAACTGGCTACCGAGCTTGCGAAGAAAAGCATCGAGTGGAAGAAGCAAGTACACCAATTCATTGGCAAGTACCTGTAACTTTTTCAGACGAGACGAATCCCAGTAACCTGCGCGCACCAGATATATGGCCTCCAATAGGGCTGGTGGTCCGGCTCCGTGGGCTTCAAACCCATGATCGTGCAAGCGATTAGAGTTCGATTCTCTTTGGAGGCCGCCATGAACTTCTTTTCATGATGCTCTGAAAGTCAGTTTACCTAGTCTTCTCCAGAGTTCTTGTTCGGCAGAAGGAGCATCCATTCCAGTTTCTCTGGCCTGCCGTAGAACCTCGCGGCGTATCCTGTGAACATCGGGGTCTCTTCTACATTCGGGGCAATCTCTAAGGAATCTTGCTACTGTCTGACGAGTAACAGTGTCCAGTAACCTATTGGCAGAATCCGAATCCGGTTCTGCATGTGTATCTGCAAGCGGCTCAACTGCATCAAGCCTTGCCACAATCTCTGGTGCTATGTCCTCCGCAGTTCGCATTGAAAGGTCAGCTTCGATGATGGGTCTGTCCCACGCATATCTTCCGCCTGGAACATCTAATCGTTCATTAATCTGAGTAATCACATCGTCTGGTACAACCACATCTCTCATGCGGTTCCACTGCAATGCAGTTTCTAGCGGCGTTGTAATATGAACTACTGAAAAGACACATCCGGCCTCTCTTGCGATTTCGAAGAGTTCGTGGCGCATACTCTTGTAATAATTCGTATCGTCATGGATGACCGAGTGTCCCTTTAGAATCAGTTCAGATGTGAGGTCAAGAGCGAGCTGCCGGACACGTCGCTCATTCTCGGGCATGAACTCGCGATGGTACTCCTCATCCCGCCAATCATCGGTGCTGACAACATGAACATCATGACATCCACACTCAAGTGCAATTGCTTTGGAGAGCCTTGTCTTCCCCGAAGCCGGAATACCACAGATTGCAATCAGGAACTGCTTCATAGGCGTCACTAGGATAATGAATCCGCACCAAATGAACTTGGTGAAAAAGAGATGGGGGGCAGGGCAGCCCTGCCACGAATAATCAAGCTAGCTAGGAGTGATCCTGATCTCAAGATCGTTAGCCAGTTGTTTGTACCTGTTACGAACGGTCACTTCTGTGACATTGGACGCCTCAGCAATCTCCCTCTGAGTTCGTCTATCGTCCCTAATGATGCCCGCAATGTAAAGTGCAGCTGCTGCAAGACCACCCGGGTCCTTACCAGCGGTGATGCCTTTCTCGCGAGCTCTGTTGATGATTTCCATTGCAGCATGTAGTGTACCGCCATCGAGTCTGAGGTCGGATGAGATTCTCGGCATGAGGTCGTTGGCTGATGGAATCGGGACCTTTAGCTTCACATAGCGTAGGATAAGGCGTACACACTGACCCAATTCCTTACGGTTCACTCTTGCCTCGTGGACAACCTCATCAAGCTGCCTTGGGATCTTGTGAATCCTGCAGGAGAGATAGATTGACGCTGCAACCATTCCCTCAATGCTTCTTCCCCTTACAAGACGCTTGTCGAGAGCCTTCCTGTAGATGAGTGCGGAAGTCTCCTTTGTTTCCTTTGGAACACCAAGCTGAGATGATAGTCTGTCCATCTCACTCATGGCTATGCTAAGATTCCTGTGCTGCGAACTGTGGACCAGTGTCCTAATCTGCCACTTACGCATCCTGTAGATTGCAGCACGACTACTAGCGGCAATTGAACGTCCATTGGCATCTCTGTCGCTCCAACCAATCGTTGTTGCGAGTCCATTGTCTGCCATGGTCAGTGTCATTGGCGAACCTGTCCTAGCTCTTGCATCTCGCTCCTCAGCTGTAAATGCTCTCCACTCTGGACCGCTGTCAATTGTTCTTTCGCTGAGCACACAACCACATCCTGTGCAAATATGCTCGCCTCTATTGTGATCTTCGTAGAAGTCGCCACCACCACATACTGCACAGACTGGAATTCCCGTGCTTCTACTGGCGGAAGCTCTGACTGGTCTTGCCATTATTGCTCACCTATATGCGGCCCCTCTCAAGATATGACCCGAAATACTGACTTTGTTATGGGTAAAACTGCACCCCGAGGGGAGCGCTCTCCCAAGCGCTATTATTTCTGTATATAAGTCTGCGCTTTGATGAAATAAAGCACTACACTCTTGGCCACTTATCTCAAAGAGAAACGTTATTCTCACTATATAGTATGGACAATGGGCATTTCTCGAACTAGAGGCTCATAATGACCGGGAAAAAAGAGGAAATGACCTCCGGGATCGGAGTGATGTTTCCATGACCCTGGACGTCTATGACTAGATGTTTCTTCAAGCTGAATTGTCAGCCTAAGCAAGACAGGTGATTTCACTCACAACGGGCTCAGGGATGATGTGGATGTGGTCGTAGAATGCACTACCAGACTCTAGGACAGTCTTGGCCAGTGCTATCTTGACGTATCCATTGCTCTTACCGAGGAGATAGCCTGCAAGGTACTTCAATGGCACCTCATACTTGTCAGCATCCTCCTTTGACATTGCGCAACACTCAACGCCGGGACTCTCGAATGCCACCTCTACGAGCTCATGTTCACCGCACTTGTCAACACGGTCAAGTTCCTTTGAATGTTCGAAGCAACCGTTTCCACAGAGTGTTTCTACCTGGGCGGAGTTGAAGTGGAATGGACTGTCCATCATTCTGTGAATAGAAGGCACGACAAACATAGTCCTGTCCTCGACAGCCTCGACAGAGTCCTTTCCAGCGTCTACGAACTTCTTGTCAGTGCTCGACCCGACGATGTAACGGACATGGTAGTGTTTTGCATTTTCGCGTTTCTTCTCGTCACCATCTTTAACGGCGACCTTTGTTTCACTTTCAAGTTCAATTGGAGTGAACGGATTGATTGGCTTATTTTCCATGATTATCATCTTCTTACATACCACAAGAATTAACTATTGTTTACCACATTCATCTTCTTATAAGATTTGAACAATGAACCTGACAGAACGAGGTCTAACACAATGATAGAATATCTTCCCATACTCCTTGGAACAGCAATCTTTGGAATTCAACACAGTGGAATCTCTTCGCTGAGAGTTAAGGGCTGGATCATCAACAGATGGGGCAAAACAGGATACTCTAAGGTCTTCACTGTCACATCCATCGTCACATTCCTGATTACATTTCTAGCGACAGGATTATCGCCTTGGCTCTACTTCTTTACAACACCCGAGCTGATTTCTCCAATCCTGTTTCTAATTGGCGTTGTTGTGATGCTGATAGGACTGTGGATTGCCCGCATTGCGGGCCAGGTGATCTCCGTTAGCACGGTGGCGGACATGAGGACCGATAGGACTGCCGAGTTGGTCACGGACGGAATCTATTCTCAGATTAGACATCCTCTGTACCTAGCTACAGTTTTGATATTCCTTGCATTGATTCCCCTGTTTCCATTTGCCCCTGTTGCCGTCTTCTCAGTGTCGATGTGTGTCTACACCATAATAGGGGCCTACCTCGAGGAGCGCAAGCTTGTCCTGCACTACGGGGAAGAATATCTCGAATACCGCGAGCAAGCGGGATTCATTCTCCCGCGATTTCATTGAGTGGACTACATTTGGTCCGCCCAATTACTAAAGCACTTTCTAGAAGACCCTTGACTATTAGGACTCAAGCATGGTCTGAATCTTGGACAGGTGTCTTGCTCTCTTTACTGCCTTTGCAGTGACCTCGTGAACCTCGCCTTTTTCAACAACATAGTGCTCGATCTCTATGTCCGGAGTGAAGTGTTTCTTGATGTCCTCTACAACGAAATGAAGCTGAACACAATGGGGGCTTCCATCAACAGTCAGGACAACTACTCTCTTTAGACTGGAGTAACTGACGATTGCGCCTATCTTGAAACCTGCCTGATTTGCATGGGTCTCTTCAAGACAGACCTGAAGGGGGAAGTAGCCGGCCTCCCTCTCAAGGAACTCCTTCACAATGTCAGGATATCTTATCCTCATACAACTGCCAATGAGCAGGAGGTTCCCCTTTTCTCTGATTCTTCGGTCTCCGACGTTAGTCCTCATGAGAACCTCGACTTGCAGGTCAGTGTCATCCAAGTCTACCATTTCCTTCGCTTGGTCTCAGGTGCCTCAACCTCGCGTTCACGTGAAGGCCGGTCGGTGAGTGGTGTGGCAATACGCGCTATGATATCGCCCTCAAATACATACCTCATCTGACTGACCGAGATTAGATTGCCATTGTATGGGGACTTCACATCCCCTTTGTCTTGAACATGCCCGATCAGCTGATCCTCTTCGACCCTCGTTCCAAGTAGTGCATTCGGAACGAAGAAACCCTCGTGGTCAACATTGATGTGTTTCATTCTAGCCGTTAGAGTTGCTGTTGATTCAATTACATCCCCTGATATGATGTCTTTATTCCGCAGGAAGTTCAGAATGGCTTCTCTCACTTCGACGGCAGCTTGGGCATCGACTTCCTGTGCTCCTCTCATCTCAATTGCTATCGCGGGAATACCCTCATGAGCCGCCTCTGTGGTCAGCGCTCCTCTGGTTGAGGAGCTCTGAACGACTAGCTTGAGACCAATCTGTGTTGCTAGGTTGCGAACGTGGATGTACTCTCTATGCATGGCGACAGTATGACTCACACAGGGCTGCCAGCCACTTCTCAGGTGAATCACATAATCCGCTTGTGATGCTCTACGCCAGATCTCCCATGCAGTACGCTGAGTTACAGTTCCATGTTCGTCACCAGGAAAAACAGCATCTAGATCCATCGAATCTAACGGTGACACCATCGCACTGAGCCTATACGCCAGCGGACTCGCAACGGGTAGGAGTGTAACAGTACCATGTATCCTCTTTTCAGCCTCAAGATGTTTCATGATGAGATAACTAACATAGACGCACGTAGCTGACTGCCCGTTCATGGCAGACAGGATCAAGACATTCGGGCGCTCCAGCCCGAAGGTGTAGAAACCCAGGGTTGTCCCTGTCTTTAAGTCGATGTCTACTGCGTCGACTTCTGCTTTAACCATCGAGAAACCTTCTCCTTACTTATGCAAAACCAGTCGTTTGCATCAATTTGAAACAGTGTAACACGCTTCAGGACTGGAACCATTCTTCATCGCAGTTGAAGACATAAACATCAGTTCGGAATTCAGATGCGCCAAACTTGTCGTGTCTTCCAAGTGCGTATTGGCTGTTCATCCTAGTGTGTGGCATGTCGAGAATGCCCGAGTGAGTTGCACAGCTTCCTGGGTCACCAATCCATGCTATAGGGCGCCCAAGTCGAACTAGTTCTACGATTGTTGTTGAATAGAGTGGTTCCCAACTAACGACAATGAATTCCGGTCGGAGTCTTTCTACGGCTTCAGCTGCATCCATCTTGACAACCCATTTTGGATATGCTATGTTATGCCTGCCGTCCTGTGCATCAGTAGCCACGATCTGTCTGGAGAGAATCGACCTAAGAAACTCCGTGAGACGGCCGTCCCCGCTCATTACCTCAAGAACTGGCCCGGATTCGTTTATTCCTGATACTGCTCTGTTGATTAGGGTGGCAAGGTCTCTAACGAACTCCTTGTTAAGGAACTGGAAGAACCATCTTCCGCTCTCGTTTGCCCCCTGGCAATAGCTGTGCATGTCGTCGTTCTTCTCTATCATCTTAAGATGCGATAAGACGTCGCTGTAGGGCAACAGGTCCTTGTGTAGGTCTCTGTATTCGGAGCCATCCGCATTCATCTGTCGAACCACCAGCAGAGAGTTGACTCGCGGTCAAAAGGATATCGTGCGTTAGCTTGATTCCTAGACTAGTATGGTTCATGGTGATGGTCAAGTGTGCTTGGCCAAAGCGCTAATAAGGCTGCTAGACTAAGCAGGAGGCAAGTGAGCTGAAATGTGGGATTGCGTTCTCGACTAACACAAGTTCTTTTTACGAGTCCTTTATAGCGGACAGCATTCCCGGCTCTGCAATCAACTGTACAGTGGAGGTCATACAGATTGAGTGAATTTACCAAGATTGAGAAGAAGTGGCAGAAGCGTTGGAAGAAGGACAAGGTGTTCGAAGCGGACCCCGATCCCAAGCGCAAGAAGTTCTTCCTTACCGTTCCATATCCATACACAAATGGAGCATTACACATAGGTCACGGACGAACCTACACCATTGGTGATTTGATTGCAAGGTACAAACGTATGCAGGGATTCAATGTCCTATTCCCGATGGCATCACACATGACTGGCACTCCTGTAGTAGGTATGGTTGAACGGATTAAGGCCGGCGACAAGGACGCCATTGAGCAGTACAAGAGAGACCTCCGATTGTACTTTGATACCGAAGAGGAAGTGGAGGCACAACTGGCCAAGTTCACTGACCCTTGGATTACGGCCTCGTTCTTCGCCAAGGTGATCTCACAGGACTTTGATGCACTGGGCTATAGCATTGACTGGCGAAGGAAATTCACAACCGGCGATAAGGAGTACAACAAGTTCGTTGAATGGCAATATCACAAGTTCATGGGCCGTGGTTATATCAAACAGGGTGACTATCCACTCTTGTACTGTCCAAACGATGGTAATCCCGTGGGTGAGGATGACCTGCTTGAGGGCGCTGCCGCTAAGATCAAGGAGTTCACAGCTATCAAGTGGGGTTTCGAGGATGGCTACTTGGTTGCTGCCACACTGCGACCTGAGACCATTTTCGGCGTTACTAACATGTGGATCAACCCTACAGCAACCTACGTGTGGGCAAGTGTCAACGGAGAGAAGTGGATAATCTCCAAATCCGCTGCAGAGAAGCTGAAGCTACAGGCGAAGGAGATCGACATTCTAGAGGAGTTCCCCGGCTCTAAGATCATCGGTAAGTCCTTCAGAGCAATTCACGATGAACACGAGATTCTCATCCTGCCGGCCGATTTCGTTGACCCGGATAACGCAACAGGGATTGTCTACTCTGTTCCAGGCCATGCTCCATTCGACTTTGTTGCTTTGCGGGACCTGTGGGAAGACCCCTCGGGACTCGAGAAATTTGGCATATCCGCAGAGGATGTTCGTGGCATCGAGATCATCAGCATGATTAGCATTAGGGGCTACGGTGAGTTCCCGGCCAAGGATGCTGTTGAGAGCAGGGAGATCAAGTCCCAAGATGAGGACGAAAAGCTAGAGGATGCCACACAAGAGATCTACAAGGCCGAGTTCTACGAAGGCATCATGAAAGACAACTGTGCCCAATTCTCTGGGAGGGCAATCAAGGATGTTAAGGATGATGTCATCTCATGGATGAAGGAGAAGAACGCATGTGATGTCTTCTTCGAGCCTGACATCCGGCCAGTGGTCTGCAAGTGTGGGGCCGATGTTCAAATTGGGGTCTTTGCTGGCCAGTGGTTCTTGGACTACATGAGCCCTGGATGGAAGGATGAGGCTTGGAAAGCACTAAACAACATGGGCATTCTGCCCGACACTTTCCGCAATCTGTTTGAAGCCACATTCAACTGGCTGAACCAGAGACCATGTGCAAGAAAGAGAGGCCTCGGGACTAGGCTGCCGTTTGACCGTGAATGGATCATCGAGTCCTTGTCAGACTCTACCATCTACATGGCATACTACACGATTGCGCACCATCTCTATGGGAACAAGCTGAAGCCCAAACAGCTGACACTGGATTTCTTTGATTATGTGTTTCTGGGGAAAGGTACTCCAAAGAAGGTCTCAGAGACGACTGGGGTGGATGCCGCCCTGTTGAAGACGATGCGTGACGAGTTCCTGCACTGGTACCCCAACGATCATAGGCACACCGCTCCCTCTCACATATCCAACCACCTGAGCTTTGCAATCTTCCATCACGTTGCCATATTCCCCGAGAGGCACTGGTTGCAAGTCATCAGTCTTAATGAGCATCTGAATATGGAAGGTGCCAGGATGTCCAAGAGTAAGGGCAACGTCATTCCACTAGTGGAGATTCATAAGAAGTATGGCGCTGATGTCTACCGAACTTATTCCATTTCGGGCGCGGAGCCTGGAACATTGATGGAGTGGCGAGAGCGGGACGTTCCCACAGTACGAAATCGTTTGAGGCTGTTCATGGAAACCGTAAGGAAGTACGGAATGAAGGAACCACACATCTATCACAAGAAAGACAAGCCTGCAATGGTTACTCGGTGGTTGTTATCCAAGGTTAGCTCCATTGCACTGGAATCTGCTGAGAATCTGGATAACTTCAAGCTGCGTGACTATGCCATCCTGGTGACCTCAGAGATGACCCGGGCAATCAATCATTACCTGAAGCGCAGTGAGGTCCCAAAGGAAGAACGCGAAGGAACAATGGCTCACATCTGTGATGTTTGGGTTCGTCTGATGGCACCGATGACGCCTCACCTCTCAGAGGAATTATGGTCTAAGATGGGGCGAGACGGCTACGTATCTCTGGCCCCCTGGCCAAAAGCCGATAAGCGGATAATCGATCCCAAGGTTGAGAGTGCTCACGATATTGTAGAATCTACCATTCATGATATCCGTGAGATCATCCGCCTGTTGAAAGACAAGAAGGCATCAAAGGTCCATATCTACGTCGCTCCACAGTGGATGTTCGACGCCATGAACGGTATCCGAGAAGCGAACTTACCAATCATAGTAGGCGAGATAATGAAACATCTGATGTCAAATCCTGACTTCCGCCAACATGGTAAGGCTGTAAAGTCTATAGTAGATCGTATTGCCAAAGAGAACGGACTGTGGGGCCATTCCTCAAGCGCAAAGGAGGAATCGGCTGTGCTACACGACTCTATCCAGTACATGCAGAACGAACTGGGCTTGGAGATGGTCGTACACGATTCAACAAAGCCTGACTATGACCCCCAGAATAAGGCGCGATTTGCTTTGCCCGGTCGTGTCTCTCTGTTCATTGAGTAGAGATATTATTCGCCATGGTCGAAGCTGTTGTCATTGCTGTTGCAACTATTCACTCAGCCTGAACCTCGTAACTCCCATGTCACCACCATGAGATAATACACTCTAATACATATGCATATAAACGAATAAATCAATATTATCAACAAATGCATGCGTTAGCTAGGGTGTTTTCATTGCAACAAGAGTGGCTATTTCTTCCCCCGCTGGAGCTGATTCTCTATGAGACGTTCTTAGCGTTTCTAGTGGTGGTATCGATAGGCTTCTACCGGTTTGCAAAGGGCACAAAGTTCCAGACTTGGTCAATTGGCTGGATTGCCTACACAATGGGAGCTGTGGTTGTAGCTGTCCGTCAACCCACCAATCTACAATTGATTGAC
>JAUVHR010000297.1 GCA_030593165.1 Candidatus Thorarchaeota archaeon | reverse complement strand
CTAGTGAGGTCTCTCGAATATTAAGTGTGTGAGTTGCTCCGAATTTCTTTGCCATTTCAAGTCGAGCAGGAGCTTGATCGAGTGATGTGATTGTCCGAGCACCATTTAATTTTGCAAGAATGACTAACATTAATCCAACTGGACCTGCACCTTGAATTGCTACACTCGCCCCCCATCTCAAAGGACTCCGAGTCACAGCATGAATTGCAGTGGGTAGCGCGCACCCTGCAAAAATTGCATCATCAAACGTAACATGATCAGGAATCTTCATCAACTGCGTCCCAGGTTTAAGATACATGTACTCACTATACCCACCAATGAGATTAGGCCAGGTAGACGAATCGAGTGTGATTCCATAGACTGCTCTGTGTGGACACTTAGTGGGTTCTTTCGCAACTAAACAATACCAACAGGAGTAACAGGTATCAACAACATCATGGAACGCAATTCTATCACCTATTTCTAACTCATTTCCATTAAGGTCCGTAACTCCACCTTCCCCAACTTTCTCGATAGTACCTACTACTTCATGTCCTAGGATTAATGGATAGGGGACTCCTGCAAGTTTTCCATGCCATAGGTGAACATCAGTTCCACATAATCCAGCATTTCCAACTTTCATCAAGACAGAGCCAGGAACAATTTCTGGAATCTTGAACTCACGAATCTCAATAGGTGCACTTGGTTTTGGCACGACAGCAGCTCGACAGGTTTCAGGCAAATAATCAACCTCGATTGTTCTCGGTAAGATGTCAATGAAAAGTGTGTCTTCTAAAGCTCTCTACATAGAGTTCTACATCTATTGCATTTACACATCCATTGGGGTTTCTTAGATATTCCACAGACTCAAATCATATTCCGTACATTTCCTCACTCAAACTTGTTCTACAGGACGGACAAGAAACGGGTTGTTTGTCCCTCAAAGCATCTATAATCTTAGGCTCGAGTCCTTGTCCACAGTTCATACAGATCCGTGAATCCATCCCTTCAGCAATCTCATGGATTGTTGTGGTAAGCATTGCTGACTCATCACTTAGGCATTCGATTTGGACCTTGGCTTCATCAGCATTTGTAGGTCCTGAGACCACTAATCGTACAGCAATTTTATTTCCCGTATACTTGCCCTGAGCTAAGGCTCTTATCATTCCTTGAAACTCAGTATCTGACAATCCGTCTTCAACTTGAAGAATCCGAAAATTCTTAGCCGGAAGGAGGACTTTTGCCTTTGAGAATAAAACGCTCGGAGCCCATTTGAGCTGCATTATCTCACTACTTGCAGACATTTCTGAAAGCATGACTTCAAGTTCTTCCACAGACGCATCAAGTGGTCTGAGTAAATCACAAACAGAACGAATTACGTATGGTTTGACTTGGATTGAATGAGACTGATTTTGAAAATCGATGAATGATACAGTTGCTAATATCTGGCCCTCCACGCAATCCGATGTAGGAACAAAGACAAACTGCGGTGATCTGAAACCATTTGGCTCAATTCTTGACAGTTTCTTCATTGACTCACCTGAAATCTCCATGCAGTCCTCTGGGTAGGCTAATATTGTCACAACTACATTGTTGATTACTGACTCAGATTCATTCAGTACTTTGACCTTATACTCGAACTTACCGCCCACCATCTCGCATCCTCGAAGCACCTCTATCTTGCTTACGATTTCTGCTGTTGTGATTGGTGCTACTGAAGGCTTTGACCTTTTGTACACCCTGTAAATGATATACACAACAATCAGGACAGGTGTTATAACTGCTAAAATTGCGATGAGCATATTAACAAGCCAGTTGGGGTCAGTTTGCATCATAATAGAATCTCTCCGCTTTTCCACGCTACGAATAGGGCTATAGAGTACTCTACTGTTAGTTTAAAGTTTCGGATATTTAACAATTCAACATGATATTTGGATTGAAGTCACCTTAGCAGGACTAAACAGTAATGGACCAATCTGAACTGAATCTGCAGGATTTGACGTTGGGACATTTGCTGGAGGAACTGCACTCTAGATTGTTGCTGTAAACGGATTTTGCCAATAGTTTGGGCGATTTAGGAATTTTAGGAGATTTTCCAAGATCTCAATGAAGAAATGTTTGCAAAGGCAACATTTCATTCTCGTCAGAATTCACCCCTCAAAAGTGAAACTCGAACTTGTGGATACGTCATGGCGTATGATGCATTCTCTACCTGAAGCGAAACTTAGCATATATCATTCTGCATCATATCTTAGAACAGAAGTCACCTTTGAATACAAAGAGGTAGACATTCTAAATGATGTATCTTCCACAAGATGACGGATTTTTCCTAGTGCCTCGTGTTTAGTTAGAAGTTCATTCTTGACTGCTCTCAGAATGATACCCACTGTTCCAGTCATTCGAAGACCAAGAGCACGAGCCACATCTCTTGCAGCTAGGTCATCAATTATGATTACTGATTCTTTCCTTTGTTTATTGACTTGATATGCAAGCACAAGTGCTTCAACTTCACCCTTGTGCAGCATCATTTCACGAAGCCTTAATGAGAGATGACTCTCTTCTACATCTGATACTTCTAGCCAATTTGAAAAAGCGTCAATCAATGTAGGATATTCTGCAGTAGTTGCATCAAGGACTTCTTGTTTTACTACCTCAACCGTCATTACTTGATCGAAGAGTCGTTGTAATAGATTGAGAAGACCTAATTTACCAAGGTAGATGAGGGGAGATGAATTAACAATGGCAATCACCCTATTTTCCCTCAGCAAAGATCAAGTCTTCTCTCAATGCTTGTTCATCATAAATGGAGATGTTGCGTTTTGCTAGTTCAACCATCATTACTCTAAGAGAGATTCCTGCAGTGGATGCAGCTTTCCAGGTACTTATTCGCTTCGCGGCTACTTCTTCAGATAAGTAGTCAAGCAAGTCTGCTGAGAGGGATTTATCAATTAATTGTCGAATATATGCTGACTTATCCACTATTTTTCTTCGTTCCATCAGGAAGGCTAGTCGCTTCTCCATCTCTTCATCCATTCTCACAGATAGTACACCCATCTCAATCATGTATACTGGGACATACTGAGTATATGGGTGTTGTGTTTGCTCTGGCTGATGAAAAAATATCCAATGAGTCTTGGAGATTCATAGCTCACAGTAGGAAATGATGAGGATGCAGATATCAGAGCATAACATGAAGGAAAAACAGACTCATATATTGGAAAGCTGCCATAATACTGGGAATTACTTTGGAATCAAAGATTGTCAAACTTAGAGAAGAGTTCAGCGAACCACACAACTTGATATCCACGTCCGATGGATTAACCCTCTTTCTAAGAGTGTGGGAACCTGAATCAGCAAATACGAAACAGACTGCTGTCTTGATTCTTCATGGGATCACAGCTCATAGCGGACCTTATGGTATGATTGGAAAACCACTGTCAAGGCAAGGTTATCCCACATTTGGTCTGGATCTGAGGGGTCATGGTTTGTCAGATGGTAATCGTGGAGACTGTCCGAACCTTGAACGATTTGCTCTTGACCTCAAAGAAGTAATAGAGAGTCTGAAATCGAAGTATGACAAGTTAGTTTTATTCGGTCACAGTCTAGGTGTTCTCTCCTCGATAGTTGCTATCAATACGTGTCCTGAAAGTATCGATGGTGCAATTCTTCTAAGTGGTGCTAGAGAAACAAGACCAGGTGTAATGCCTTCATTATCTATAGGAACGAAACTAAGAATACTGTTCAATTCGATTATATCTCCAAGCAAGCAAGTAATAGAGTATTACCGAGAGGGCATGACAGGGTTAGATGACCCCCTATTCAATTTCAGATACACCTTGAGGTTCAGAAGACTTGTAAATCTCCGGGACTTGGTCTTCCCGTCCGGTTTGGATATTCCAGTTCTTGTTGCAGTAGGCGATAGTGATGAATTATTCAGTGTCGAATCTGCAAGGGAATTGTTTGATGATGTGCCTAGTACAAACAAAGAGTTTCATGTTATTCCCGGTGCTAAACATGCAGTGTTTCCTGATGAAAGCTGGAGTATCTTATTGAATGGATGAAGAAGAATTTCGATTAAGATTTGGTTCCTTGTCGGCTTTTGTAGTCCTCAATTGCTTTCAGCAATGCATCAGCTGCGAGATTACTGCAATGCATGTCTCTGAGCCAATCTGACGTCTTATTAGCAAGGACAGCGGGCAATACCCGATTGTGTTTCCTCGGAGGGAAATTCAAATGAAGAGTTCCAATGAATTGAAAGTAGGCGCGGTATTCCTTGCCGTACTGATGTTATCGCTTCTGGTTCCACAGGCGAATGCAGCCGTGGTCTGGTCCGATGACTTTGATGATGGAAATTTTGATGGCTGGACTACTGGTCGCCCAGATAATTTCACTTGCTCGAATAACTACCTTGAGCACACACATAACGCCTCGTCGCTTTATGACGCGAGTCAGATTGAACACGAGAGCAATATTAGTTTAGGAACTTGGAGCTTTGACTATTACCTCGCTTATGATAACACTCGCTTAAGAATAGACTTCACGATGTGGTTGGATATTTACGCCACGTCAGTCTTTCTCAGGAGGGCGTCCGGAACATCGCATACCTATTTAGAATACGGAAGTTGGGTCACTACAGATAGCATGGCGGAAGCTTGGAACCATATAGACGTAACAACACAGGATCCTCCATTTACAGTCGAT
>JAUVHR010000141.1 GCA_030593165.1 Candidatus Thorarchaeota archaeon | reverse complement strand
AAGAAGCACGCGTCAGTTCTCAAACGAAACTGGTGTGAACCTTGGTTCCGATGTAATGGCACCAATTGGTGAGGTAATTGGCGGCGACGGTGGTGGCCATGCAAATGCCGCCGGCGCTAATGGAAAGCAGAATCGTGATTTGGCCTTGGAGCGAGCGGTGGAACTAATACAGAGTGCCATTGCTAATCGGTCAGGCTTATCGTAGGAGACATAGAACCATGGCTCTGGTTGAGTTCAAGAATTTCAGCTTCAAGTATTTCGGTGCTGATTCACGTGCTCTCCAGAATATCAAAATGACCATTGACGAGGGGGAATTCATTGTTATTACAGGGCCCTCGGGGTGTCACTGTTCTCTGTACCACTCGACTTGATATGGGCTAAGCCATCTAGGCGACCTCTTTGGCTTGGGAACTCTCGATGAGTCAGCTATTAATCTAGGATATAACTCTCCAACAGCATCTCTAAACCACGGAAACCAGTAACCCTCTTCATTCTCGAATAGTTGTTTATACGTATGTCCGGCATAATTCCGGTCGCTTGGCTTCCGTAGACTCAGTCTATCTGGTTCGAGTTCTGTTACAACCAATACCTCTAGTGAGCTGGCTTCAAATAGAGGAGTTACGTCTAGGAACTCGACCGCACGAATATACTCACCATGACCTTCATCCATTCCGGTAATATGAGTGGGTCTATTCTCAATGAAGAGATATCGTAGACTGGTACAACCTATCAAAGGTTCCAAGTCCCAATCATCGTACTTTATCATATTGGCACTGATATCAAGGAACTCAAGGTCTGTCAACCCATACAGAGGCGAAAGGTCCAAACTGGAAAGTGTTTGGTTACCTCTGAGATTCAACTCCCTCAAAGATAGACAACATGATAGTGGTTCTAGGTCTATTACTGTTTCACCGTGCTCACGAATGTCCTTCTTCTCAGGATGAAATGTATTGACTAGGATTGACCTCATGTGTGGGTGGTTGTCAAGTCTAGGGAGGACTATTTTTGCTGGACGGTAGTTGTACCGAATCTTGATAGACTCCAGCTTCTGGCAATCAGTTAGTGGAGAGAGGTCAATTGTGGACAAGTCAGTCTTCCTAATCTCTATTGTCTTCAGGTTTTCGCATAGAGAGAGTGGCAAGAAATCATGAATGGTTCGAACACCAACAATCTCGATGTGTTCAAGTTCGGAAATACCCACCACACAGGTTAGGTCTATCTCGTCAACTGCTGGACGACCCGAGTACTTGGTGAAGTGAAGACATAGCTTCTTCAGTCTTTGACAGTGTTTCAAGGGTAGTAGGTCCGGTTTGGATAATCCCCTTTTAGATTCCTGTTTTATCTCAAGTTCTTCAAGATTGTCAAGGAACGAGAAGTAGGTGAAATCGACAGGCAACTGTGTATCTCCAATCTGAATGTCTAGCTTGACACGCGATAGGCTCTGGCAACGTCGAAAGAATTGCAGGTCCGGATGCAAACCCCCCAATATCCCAATGTGAAGTTCTTCTAGGGTCCCGCATTCTTCAAGAGCCTGTAAGTCAAGATGCTCCTTAGGCTTTCCATCCGCACGAGCGATATGCCTAACAACGACTCTTCTAAGGTTAGGACAAGAACTAGCAAATGAGAGGTCCAATTGAGGAACTCCAGTTAGAACATGGATCTCCTCAAGTGTCTTGCATTTGCTCAGTGGAGAGAAATCAATCGAGGATGTCGAGTCAGTTATGCTCCAGAGATGCCGCGGTCTATCTGGCGCATTAGAGAGTCGAAAGGACTCTAGGTCAGTGCATATCTCTAATGACGACAGGTCAAGGTCATGTGGGTCAGCATGAATAACAATCTCCCTGAAGCTCGGCTCAATTACGTTCAGCAGCCTTTTGTGGAACCAGAATGCATCATGACCAACACTCACAACTTCAAGTCTGACTCCATCCTTTGAATGTTTGAAATGCCATTCCTGCTTGGTCTTCCTGCGTCCGGTCTTCATGAATATCGGTCCATTAGAATCCTACTCGGTTAAATGCGAGAAGTCTTGCCATATATGCTTCATGATAGTAAGGTGTATGGTCGGACAATTTAAGCTCAGGCTTCGCGCTCTCTTTCCCTCTCGTCCTCAGTCACAAACCCTCTCAACTAGATAGTTCACAATCACGCGTCCGGCTTGAGAGATACTCTCCATGCACTCCATGACTTCTCTCGCATCAGCACCCTTCCTCGTGATGTATTGAGGGGACTGATTCGGAAGTCCGAAGTACTCACAGACGATATAGGCCACACCTTCGGCCTCAATCTCCCTTGTCTTGACAGGAATATCTATGCGCTCTTTGTGCAAGTATTCATGCGCAATCTCATGGACTAACACGGCAAACTTCTCGTTAATACTTCGTCTGCTGTCAATGAGCACCTTTCCCCCCAGTGATAGTCCCTTAAGCATCTCCCTCAGTTCAGTGAAGTCAACCTCTAGACCATGCTCTTCACAGAAGCAAATTATGGCGCTTAGGAAGGGCTCCGCATCATCTCCCTCTAGGTCAGGCATCCCCGTATCAAGTGGGGCTCCCTCTGTCTGAGAGATATCATACACTGGAAGGGCAAGAAAGCCCGCAACCCTCTGACCGACCTTCACCCTCTCCCCTGTCTGTGGGTCTTTCTCATAGATGTTCCTGATACGAGGACCGAGTATAACTAAGGGCTCCTCTCCCCACTTGACGAACCTTCCCTTCTCGTTCCATTTGCGCTCTCCGGCAACCCAAGACGCACCGGGGCACTGCATTCTAATAGAGAACATATTATTCCTTGAATAGTGATGAAATGACTTGACCAACCTGAGCCACTGCCCGAAGCCTTGACTAGAACGCTCCGCTTGGACGGCCTCGGCCAGTTGCTCGACATGTCGCTTCTGACTGTCGCGAACATCCTTCCACCAGAGCCGTTTGGCCTTGTCTGGTACTAGGGGGATATCGGTTATGACTCCGCGATTCAGAGCAGAGAGGAAAAGCGCAAGCTGGCTTCTGTCGTATAGCCTAGCCTGCCATGTGTACAGCTCCCAAGCAGCTTCGAACTTGTTCCAGCCGAAGTTCATTAACTTGAGCACATCTCTAACCTCTTCGGAGGGCTTGGAGGCAAAGGCAACCTGAAACCTCTGAGACCGTGGGTTGTAGTCCACTGAGACCGTTACACGCACGGGGACCCCGCTCACATGATCTGTATTAACGGCTAGGAGTGCTCTCATCTCAAGAGTAAGGGGTGAGGGCTCCTCTACGGAGACCTCTGGTGCGGTGGGGGTGGTTGCCTGCTCTGTCACTTGACAATCCCCCAGAAATGAAGCGTAATGCGGGCGTACCAGCCATAGTCGCTCTTTCCCCAAAACGTCTTGGGGCTACTTGCCTCTCTGATGCTTCGGAACTTAGCACTAAGTACCTCTTGGGCGTAGTCACTAGCCTGCTTGACCTGCTCCGCCCCTATGTAGAAGTGTGCTTGAGGCTCCTCGAACAGGCCTGTCTCCTCAATGAGTGGGTTGTTAGAGACCACTATCTCGACCCAAGTCTTACCGCCTTCTCGCTTGGTCCCTCGGAAGTACACATCCCACTCTGAGGGGTCGAATGTGCTCTCAAGCTCGGTCAGAATCCCTTTGTGAAGATACCTCTCTGCCCAGCTGACACCCATCAGGCAACCCTCCTTACTTCTAGGCGGGCGGTCACGCTATGACAACCTGCACAGATGTACTCCTCGTACTGAAAACCCATGAAGCTCTCACGGATGCAGACGCCACGATAACGACCGTTTGTAATCTTCTGCCACTTGTGACACTTTGTACACTGCACAAGCTCAGACCCATCATGCGCAACGGTTCGGTTGTTCAGAATTACTCTAGGTCCGCTTACTGCGGATACTCCGGTTGAAACCCTTTCAGTCCTCATATCCCTATATGTCGGCAGCTGCTATTTAAGCTCCACCGCACTAACACTAGGGCTAACTCTAGGGGGGGTCACCGAGAGTAAACAGGACGCGGTTTGCTCGCTAGCGGGAGTGCTCAAGTGGTTGCGATAGGGGAAACGGGTTGGAACGAGAGGATGAATCGGAAAAAAAGAAAGAGTCCGACCGCATGAGGGGACCGTGCGCAAGGGGGGACTTGAAAGGGAGGTTTGCCGGACTCCAAACCTTCATACTCCCGGTACAATTTATACTCGTACCACGTAGCAAGGGGGGTATTGTTACACTGGAACTTCATTTATCCACATACCTAGAGAATACTTAACAAGTCATTCTATATGTGCTAAGGTCTGTGCCACTAGGATTCACTTTCCATTTTAATACCATAACACAGCGCTAAGACACCTGCCATGATGAATATGATTGTTAGTGCATTGCTTCCCGCTTGAGATATGAGATCAGAGAGTAAATTGGATGATACACTTCCAAAGAAAAAGAAAAACGCTAATATGAAATTTCGATACCTTTTAGTAAACGATTCCTTTACATCCTCTGATATTATCTGCTCTGTGGGCTTCAATTTCACTGGTCTTATTTCATACTTCTCATGATAGAACACTAAGCCATCTGGAACATATCGATCTTGGTCTCGAATGAGAGCTTCCTCTGCAATTAGTTTCACGTCCCGAACTGACACAGTTAGAAAACGAAGATTGTGACAAGAGTATAGAGGTGATACATCTATAACTGATAGTGGATTACCCACTAGTTCAATCGATTCCAGCTTACTACAATTCTCTAGTGGAAATAGAATAATTGTTTGTAATTTGCAGTATCGGAAATATAGAAGCATCAAATTATGACAACTTGAAATTGGTTCAAGATTGATGTCTTCTAGTGGATTCTCTGAAATATCAAGGTAAGTCAGATTTTCACATTCCATTAGCGGAGTAAGGTCTATTGAATCAATTTGATTATCTGTAAGGATCAAATCTTTCAGTTCTGGAAAGTGCTTTACAAATGACAGGTCAATCATAGTGATATCTTGACTTGATAAATCGAGGCACTCCTCGTTTGGGTCGAATGCAATTCTTCCTTTCCCAATTGCCGTTTCAAAATGGATAATGACAAGTTTCACATCCTTTCTAGCTAGTTCGAATCCTAGACCACGATGGCGAATGGATATCTGTAAACTCGAAATATCTACATCCTCTTGAATATTCACATTCGTTTCCCATGTCTTCCGAAACTCATCACTAGCAGAACTTCTATGAGTCGTTCCTTTCACCTCAGTTGGTCCAGGTGTACTCCTATGGTATCTAATTACAACGTCTAGGCACTCGTGTATTGCTTCTGGACAATTCCATTCTACAATTAAGCAATTATTTCTAAACCGTACTTGTTCTATACTTGTCCAGAAGGGAGCATAGATATTGACCCTAGCTTTTATTCCAGTATCAATGTCGTCTCTGTTAATTGTCAAATAGGCAAACTCAGACCAAGATTGAAAATGCTGACCCTGAGTTGTTTGAGTTGAGGTTCTTCTATCAACTCCTGATTTAGTAAGAATCACTTCAATCTGTTCTGTTGGAAGGTAAAAATGAATTCCTTGATATTTCTCAGCTAGTGTGTTTTGATGAGGGTGTTGTTGATAATTGTACCTCCTCCATCGAATTGGATTTGAGGATGTATCGAGGTCAGAGTTTGGATGAATGAGCAAAGCTTTCTTTGGCTCACCGATTGAGAAACCGTTCTCTATTGAAGTAATCAAATCATCTATGGATTTCAGTTTCAGGTTTGCATGAATCACTTCATAGATTCCTTGGTCATATTTCGCTACTTCATGAGTAAGGTCTTGCCCTTGAGAGAGAATGTAATCAACCCATAGGGAAACTAACTCATCTTTATGACGCACACAGAGTGCCCTCACAGTATAATTGGAAAATGCGCTTGAAATTGCCTGTAAAGACGAAACTGCTTCTTTGGCATCTCTATCCCATTCTACAACTAGGTGCTTTTCCGCATTCTCATCATTTTGACTCATTTACTATCACCTCTGATTGATTGAATGGTGGACCATCGTAAATGAAGGTGTGTATCGAATATGAAATACCCCGCCTGCACAGTCCGCCATATTGATGTGTAGTAAGGTTCCTATTATTTCTTATCACGAGTTCTTATTTGCAGACCAGGTGAGTCAGCACGAGGAGAGTGGTTGGTGAACCTCACAATGCGCCAAGAAGGAGCAATGTACTCTGCCCGCTTTGACCCGAACCCGCGGCCACTGACACCTGTGCCTATAAGTTACTTTCGAAACCCCTGCTTGACCGTGTAACGACAGAAAATCAAGGAGAAGCTCATTACCAAATAGGTCATTTTCTTCGCTATATTAACGACTACCTGAAGGATATGCAAGAGCATTATTTCAATGTACGAAATATGGATTTGTATTCGATTTTAAGAATGGACGAAACCCTAAGGAATGATGAACTTAGGGAATTTGTCCGAACCCTCATAAGGGAACGCGATTCAAACCCAGAATCTGAGGACGAAATATAAGATTGCCATATGGTTTGGTACAAATCTCTATGGCATTCCATACGTAAATCGAAGCAATGAGGACTCCCCTGAGCTTGGTTCCAACATTGACCAGTTCTCAAGTTGGGGAATGAAGAAATCTATAAGCAGACTTTCAAGACGGACTCAAGATGAGTACAGCTCCTGTTCCGACGCGTTATAGGCTTGAGTACCTTGTCTATCTCGGTCTGACAACACCTTGGGTGACGTTGATTTCCTTAGCACTGCCAATTGGAGAGAAGACCTTCTTCATCGTAACGATTTCATCCGTATCAGCACTGGTTCTATTCATTGCAAGAGCAGACAAGAGGGTCGACCCATGGCTCATTGACAGAATCATGAAGAGCGAATCCGACCTATCTGGATTCATGTCCAGTGTATGGGTCTTCTTGCGGCTTTGGGAGCTCTATCCTGTGGAGATAGAGCCATTCAGCATACAGGTGAGAAACCGTGCAAGGTTCGTTATCGAAGGTGAGGACCTGCACGACGATGTATGGATACTGAAACTGATAGTCTTCCTAGCACCTTCTTCGCTAGGTGCCTTTCTGGCTCTACCTCTTGGTTTCGGTCAAGACCTGATCATTCTTGTATTCGCGTCATTTGCCCTCGGGTTATCCGGACTCGTTCTTTGTGTAGGGCTGGCATTTTGGATTGCAATTTTCCTTTTGCTGAACCGTTTGTGGGATTCCAGAATGCAAGAATGTGCACTCAGAGGGGTTGATATCCTGAAGTTCCGTTACTTTGAGGACCTGTTACATAGAGAAACTTCCTTGCGTCATGTACGAAAGGAGGGTAGGATGGTCTACAAGTCAACACAGAAACCGCGTTACCCTGACAGTAATGCTCGGTGGGGGAAGGATGACCTCAGAGAATACAAAGATGCACTCATCGAGCTGGGACGATTCATGGCAGGGGCATTGCCGAGAAAGGAATGGAATCGAATCTCATCGCATATCACGGAGATCTCCAGTATCATCTATCAAGTGATGGACGACTTCCTTAGAGATGAGGCTTACGACTTTTTGGTAATGGCCATAGCTGATAGTATCGCTCCACCTGCAGGTGTGATGCCCACATTTGCCAAGGTCAGACTAGCGAACATGGCAACTTGCATAGAGGAGCTTCTCAAGCCTGATGTAACACCAGTTCCTACAGAGAAACTGAAACGGTTCATGTCACAAATTGAAACAGCTCAGTCATCGCTGTACGGTCTACTTGACAAGGTTGAGATTCACGGAATGTCGGATTGTGCTTACGCGAGCTTGGGAAGGCTGATTACCGAAAGGGCTACAGACTTGGTAAACAACCGTGATGCTATCCACACACTGCTCAGTAGTCTTGGGAACGATGAAGAAACATCAACCGGAATGTTAAGACTGCTTGCAGACATTGATGCTTTTCCAAGAGACGCGATTCTTGGGGCTATGCAAGACGATGTGGAACAAGCTGTCAACCGTCTACTCTCCATATTACCACGATTGGATTT
>JAUVHR010000234.1 GCA_030593165.1 Candidatus Thorarchaeota archaeon | reverse complement strand
GGACTTTCGGACGGCGAGGAAATCAAAATCTACGAGACTGACCCGTGGGTGTGGGACACAGACCACGATAGCCTTTTGCTACCCAATGAGAACGGAGAGATGACATGGCCGATGAGCGATTACGATGAGGTGATGCTCCATAGCACAAATCCTACAAGCCCAGATTCAGATATGGACGGTCTTGACGATGCTATTGAGCTGTATCTAGGCTCCGGTCTCATTCCGGATATGGACCCCATCCCGCTCGACCCGTTGAATCCTGATACTGATGGGGATTGGATGAAAGATGGTAGTGAGCTCTTCTTGGAGAATGTCTCCGGGATCGTCTATCCGTTCAAGATTCCCACGGTGAGATACAGGTTCAACACGTCGCCGGTCTTGTTCGACTCGGACAACGATACATTAAGTGACTATCAAGAAGTAGTAGTGTTCAACAGCAACCCGGCGCTCAATGACACAGACGGGGATGGCATCATGGACTACATGGAGATCTGGGTCTACAACACGTCAGCGTTACATGCTGACACGGACGGGGACGGATTAAGTGACTTCAACGAAACGAAGTATGAGATTTATCCGTATGGGCCTTGGCCGCCGTCTAACTGGTCAATAGGTTTACCACCAGGTGACAACGGAACAATAGGCGGTTATGTGCCGTACAGCTTGGCGTTCTATACTAGAACACCGGCGTATGTCCCTGCTCAGGAGGACGCACTATATCCAACGAGTGCAACAGACCCCGATTCAGACGATGACTTTCTGCCTGATGGCGCTGAGGTCTTCTTCTATGGAACGAATCCAATGTCGTCTGATACGGACGGGGATGGAATTCCCGACGGGTTTGAGTTTGACACGGATTTCGACGGTCTACCGGACGGTCTAGAATTCTCCCTTGGCCTCCAAGGAGTTCCGGGAGGTGGATTCCTCAACCCTGATTCTGATTCAGATGGTTTACTTGATGGAGATGAGTATTTCATCTACCATACCGATCCTACAAAGATGGACACAGACGGGGATGGGTACTCGGATGGTCTCGAAGTTGGTCTAGGTCTTGACCCGCTAGAGTACACAGAAACATACGAATTCGAGATGGCCCTTGCAATTGAGAGGGGTCGCGCCACGATACAGATTCGGCTTCCAAAGGAGGGCGCCGAGACCTATCAGGACGCACAGGTGAGTGTGCTAAACCTGACCACATTCCAAGACATGTGGTACCGTTACAGGAATGAATCTGGCTGGAGCGCCAACTACTCGCTAGACTACAATGCAGCCGCTGGTCAGTGGCAGAGCACGGGTCAGACTTGGCCGACAGGTAATCTCACCCTCGAAGTATTCGGTCGCAATGCTACTGGAGTGATCCACGCGGCCACTTCCTACTTTGTTGTCTTGCCAGGAGATACACCATTCCCGTGGCTAGTTGTTGCGCTTGCAGCTGCAGGTGTTTTTGGTGCGGTGTTGATTGGATTTGTAGCCCACAAGAAAGGCATCCTGCCAAAACGAGGGAAGAAAGATGATGTTGGTGGCACGAAGAAGGACTCGAAGACAAAAGCTTCGAAGAAGAAATCGGACACCAGCCCCAAGAAGGGCAAGAAAGGAGCGTGATGGGATGAAATATAGAATTAGTATACTCGCACTGCTATCTATTGTTGTGATGTTGGTTGGGAGTTTTAGCATTGTACCGACGGTCCCCGCGCTTGGTAACCCTGCCGAAGAGATGGTCGCGACCGCGGTCCTTGATGACTTGGTCGATGTTTCGCTTGACGACTTTCCGAACGAAGTGATGAACTATCTAGCCGAAGGTTGGCCTGACACAGAGCCCGGAATTCCAGCGGATATCGACATCGGACTAGTGCTTCAAGATAAGGAGAACCATTACAAGACCATCTTCGAGCCGTGGAAGACAAAGGCCGCCATTCACTGTGTGGCATATGATGAGGACACTGGATTCCTTGCCTTGGGAGGCGGCTATTTGTATGATAATGAAGTCCACATCTGGAGGCTTAACCAAGAGACCAACGACTTTGACAAAGTCTGGGACTCTGGGGACAGCATCATTCGTTCAGATGTGATTTCCCTCGCATGGGGTGACACTGACTTGAATGACTTCCTCGAGGTCGCCGCGGCGAGCTCTGATGGCTTCGTTTACCTCTTCGAACAGCGACATATCTATGATCCACAGGCGAACACCGAGAACATGTTCGACCATGTTTGGACCAGTCCTCACACCTTCAGAGCCTTTGATGTAAAAATCTATGATGCTGATCGTGACTACCGTGAGGACCTCATTGTTGGCTCATGGGATGGAAAGGTTCGATGCTTTGAGTACACAAATCATTCTAACTATCCTTGGTCTGAGGAACACTGGATTGAGCTAAGTGAGGTTTGGAATTCAGGTGACGCTATCGATGGCCGTGTCTACACTATCGCATATGGTGATACCAACTTCAATGGTCTCCCTGAAATCATTGCTGGGACAAGAGAAGGCCGTGTCTATGTCTTTGAGAATGCAGGTGTTCACCTGATGATCAATGACGAGCCATTCCCACTGATTAATGACAACAATTACGACCTTGTTTGGACCAGCAGGAATTATACCTGGACTCCAATCCTTGACATGAAAGTTGGAGAGCTTGACCAGACTCCTGGTGAAGAGATTGCATTGGTTGCACAAGGACAAGGTGTGTTCATTCTTAACTGGAATGAGATGGCCAACGATTACAACTATCAGCGCGTCTATCGTCCCTGGGACAATTGGCAAACTTCTGATATCGCTCCATGGAGGCTTGACTTCTGGGCAGATGCAGTGGCATCAGCCAATAACATCACATTCAGACTGGATAATGGCACACACATTCCAGAGCCTATAGTTTACACCTACATTGGAGCAGGGTACTTTGATCCAGATGCTGCAGCCTATCCATACAATACCGGAATGGCAAATGCATCAGATGCATACTACACCTACTTCAATGCAGACACGGCTCCGAATGCTACTGCAGTCGTCGACTTTGGCAAAGATGAAGAAGGAACTGGAAGTGCAAGTTCTGCATGGGACATTGTCATCAAGTTCGCCACAACACCTAGTGTATTCAACCTCAACATTTCAGTTGGTCAGTCAGCAACAGACTTCGAGCAGGTCGCTATCAACAGAATGATGGCAATGTCTGGTTATCTCTATGTAGATGTTGATGATGCCCTCGGTCGCAGACATTGGGACTGGTTTAGATATCTGAAGATATCTGTGTTCAATGGCGTACAATATCGAATTGACTCCATCGAGCTTCAGCAGGTCTACAATCAAATCACAACTGCACTTACTGTTGCAATAGGTCCGCTACCTGAGGCATACAACCTCTATGGACCACCGATTGAACCAGACAGGTTGATTGTTGCTGATGTTATCGGTAACTTCTATGGCTTCAAGTATAATGATGCAACTGTGGCGTACGATTTAATGTGGGATTCATCACGTGATGACTTCTTCACACTTGGCAGCAATATCTGGGACCTTCAATTCATGGGCTTTACAACAAACTTCCCAATCTACTTGTTGGGCGGAGCGTTCTATAATGTGCCTTCGCCAAATGGTAACTATCGACACTGGACTATTGGTGACTTGGATCCATTCGATTGGGTTGGGTATTCGAATCCACGACAAATTATCGTCATGGATGATTTGAATGCTATCAATGTATTCAGTACTATGGCTATGTTAGTGGAGTATGATGCGGAACAAACATCATACTTCAGCACAATATCAGGAGATATTGGTTCAAGGATTGGCAGCATAGAGATGGGTCGGATTGACACTGGGTTCACTAATCCATATCCAATGGCTGCAGTGGGAGTCTTTGACACCTCTATCACTGACAGTAGTATCTATGGTTCTGGAGTAGGCTTACAGAGAGCGGATGTCTACTTTTACTCTCGGTCCGCCGGTGATGAGGTTTTCTCAGGTATCGACATGAAGCCTATGAGTACCTTCGATTTTACAGGAGATATTGTCACTGCACTCGCTAACGCAAAGTGTGTTCCACGAATGACCTTTGTTGACTGGGATAGTGACGGTGACAATGACATCATTCTATCCACTGGCTACCTCTATTATCTTGAGAACATCGGATATCAGGGAGGTTCACGTCCGCGACTGTTAATGCATAGAGGCTACTTTGAGGACATCAATGAGGGTAAGATGAGTGATTATTGGGGTCAACCACAGGCTCTAGATATCGACAATGATGGCGATTTAGATCTTGTCATGAGCTATGACACACGTGCTGGAGCAACTTGTTTCATCCAGAAAGGATCAACAGAAAATCCAGAATGGGTTCAAAACAAGAAGCTCTTCTCAAACACTCGACCTGAAACAAACCTCAAGTACAATGACTTCACTGACCTGCGAGTTGTCCCAATGGGTTGGGGTCTTCCACAAGACTGGTGGGCCGAGTACAATGCAGATATGGTGACAATCTCCGATGCAGAATATGTGATCATGAGCTATCAAACAACATCCAACAATATGTGGTCCTTCTGGCCAGCATATGACCAACAAGCTAGCTATCTTCTAGCTACATATCCAACAGCACACCGCTACGAGCTCTCAATACAAACGGAGGGTGCTTTCAACTTCGGATATCACGTAATGGAATCTTGGAGCACTGAATCAGATTTGATTGACTGGACTCTCACCATACGCTCAGGTGACGTTGATGGAGACGGCAAGGGTGAGATTATTGTTGGCGATTATGACAATAATGTCTACATCTTCGAGCATATGGTCAACAATACTTACAAGCGTGCTTTCAGGTCCTATGACATCAACCATACTGAAGAGAGTACGACAAGTCCGTACATGTGGGAAGATATCGAAGGAATCTCAGGGACCTTCAATCGTGTCATATGGGATCATGTAGAACATATCCTTGCAGACTGCGATTTGGATGGTGATGGACTGAAAGAACTCATAGTTGCAGCTGAACTACAAGTCTATGTATTCGAGGACACTGGCATAGATGACACGTATGAGCTTGCATATTCAATCGACCTCCGCGAATCTGAGTTCGTAGATGATGACGGATGGAACTATGTTGAAGAAGTGACAGCCATTGGTGCGGGTGATGACTATGATCTCAATGGACAAAATGAGCTAGTTGTTGCGGCTGGACCATTCCGGTTCATCTACAACATACCATATAATTCTTGGAACACTGCAGAGGAGTACTTCATGACAGCTGACGGTCTTGAAGGACGATTCTATCTATTAGGCAATGGCGCACAAGAGGAATTCGAAGAAGTATCAATTGAAACTATGTCCCTCTGTGATGTCGATGAAGATGGTTATCGCGAAGTGATTATGGGAGGTCGAATCAACGTCACTCAAATGAGACAGGACGGATTCGTTAAGATATACGAATGGACAGGAGCAGGCTTTGATGAGGTATGGGAAGCACCAACTGAAGTAACGTTCTGGAATCCTGTGACTAGTATCGTCCTTGATGACCAAGACTACGATTCCAAGCAGGAAATAATCATTGGTCATACTCGTGGATTTGATATTTGGGAATGGGGCGGAACCGACAACAATTACACAAAGGTTGACATGGTCACCTCGAGTCCCAACTATCCATATGTCGAGCTCAAGACTTCTCGATACCTCGGAACAGAACCGATGGATCTTACAGCTCGTGGAGAAAGCGATATT
>JAUVHR010000243.1 GCA_030593165.1 Candidatus Thorarchaeota archaeon | reverse complement strand
GACCGTTCATTATAAGGTATGCTATGATCGTGAGGACCCCATTGCTAGCTTTAGACATATGATGATAACCGGATTGAAGAATACATACGGTTGTTACGAAGATGCGGTTATCACTGCCTCCAATTGACAATGGTTTGAAGGCAGTGGAGGAAGAGTTAATGGAAGAAGAACGTGCGGAAATGATGATCGCATGTGAGCAAAACCTTTCGAAAAATCGACGGGTTCTGAGTGATAGAAGTAAGTGATGAAAATGCGAATCAAAAATCAGATGGCAAAGCGAAGGGCTTTGCTATGTGATGCTTAACCCAATATAGTTTATATCGTGAAGCAGAAGATAACTAATCAGCGCGCAATGACTGCAGGGACTACATGGACTATCTTCAACAAGCGACAACCTAGAAACAGTCTACGAGCGTACAGGTAGGCAAGAGAGTATGGTCACAGTATTCATCATCGATGACGAAGCTATCCTGCATCGACTTTACAAGGACGTTTTCGCAATCAAGGGACATCAAGTGATTGCTGACGCGTACGATGGTACTGAAGCTGTAGAGCAGTTCAAAAAGATGGACCCAAAGCCCGATGTCATCATCCTAGATCATCGAATGCCTAACAAAGACGGACTCGAAGCAATGGCAGATATTCTGACGTTAGATCCAAAGGCCCGCATCGTATTCATTAGCGCAGATGCCAATGTGAGAGAATCTGCAATGACTAACGGAGCCTCGAGCTTTGGCCTGAAGCCGGTGACCATCAGACACATGCTTGATCTAGTTGAGAGTGCAGTAGAGGAATAAGAGTGCTCAGATGGGTCAGTCAGGTGTCCTCAAACATCATCTCGGAGGCATAGTTATTTCATCGAACAAGCCTGAGATGAGAGTAGTAATAGCATGTGATGTGCCCTTACTCGGAGCATTATTGCGTCTGTCACTTGAAGATGCAGGTTTTGAGATTATTATAGAGGTTTCCCAAAGCACTGAACTGCTTGTAGCAGTGAGTCAACATGTACCTGACGTTGTCATTATCGACTTGGAACTCCCCGAAGTGGAGAGCATAAAACTCATAGAGAGTATCCTTGACCTTGACTCAATCCTTGCGATTGTAACCGTTTCTAATTCTGAAGACAATCTGGGCGAGATGGTTTTCGCCGCAGGTGCGAGGGCATTCCTTCGAAAACCTTTCAGCATGTATGACCTGATTGACATTGTCAGGAAAGTTGCGCCTGTTTATCGAAGTCAATGTTAGACATTGGTACAGCAGAACATGATTCAAATGAGATGTATTCCATCGCATGGATAGCGAAAAATCGGTGGTGCCTTCTGGTTCCAACCGCATGCGGATAAAACCACTAGAACCTTGAATTGAGCGTTTGAGGTTTTTCAGAAGGTCCCATCCAATAGATAACTGGTGCTTGAGTAGCCTTGGCCGAGAGTTTAGTAATACCTGAATTCGCTATGCATGAGTATGGACTAGATTCCTCTGAAATCGAGAAACTCGAAAGAAGCTTGGCCACAGCAATAAGGACAGGCAAGGATCGATTCATGGCATTTACCGACAGCTTGATTGAGTATGTTAGGAGCAGTGAATGGAAAGACAAGAGTCCCAGTTTCGTGACTATGTGCGCAAAGGCATCCTTTCTTCGAGGACTGTATGGCTACAATCAAGTCTTGGCCAAAGGGACCCCGAACATAGCGTGCAAAGGATATGCCGCGGCTGCTAATTGCAAACAGAGCCTAGATCCCCGATGGATGAACAATCTGCGCAACTATGTGAATCAGGCGTGGCAAGCACGAGACCACATCGTATTCGCGGAGCTTTCGGGTTTGCTTGCGTCAATACTTATGGATCTTGGCTATGCTGATCATGCCAAAACAGTAGCTTCTGAGAGCATTGAGAAAGTAACAATGACAACGAGCAAGAATGCTGAGATACGCAATAGGGTCCAGGCGGCACTACTTAGACCACGGATTATGCTTGCGTCGATATCCCGGGAATCTGAACCTAGGGAGGAAATCTTGATTCGGCTAGATGCGGCAGAAGAAGCTGCGAAACACCTTGACCATCAGCTAGCGCTTACAGACATCAGCTATCAAAGAGCACGGGTCATGGAAGAGGTCCACGAGTACGAAAAAGCAATGGACCTAGCTGTTTCTGCTCTTCGGATGTATGAGCGAATGGGTTACCTACAGGGTGTAGCCAATGCACGGAATATCAGAGGAGTGGTCTTTCTGGATCGAGGCGAAGTGCAGGATGCCAGAGATCAGTTTGAGGAGGTTTTGGGGATTCAGCAGCAGCTAAACAACCAAATCGGGGTGGCCAACTCCTTCATCAATGTTGGAGAAATCGATCGGATTCTAGAACAGTTCGACCAAATGGAAACATACAATCGTAAGGCGCTGGAAATAAGCGAAGAGGCAGAGTACATGAGGGGAATCGCAATTTCCAAGATCAATCTGGGTGATGTTGCCTTAAGACGCGGCGGCATAGAAGAGGCAATAGAGCTTTACGAAGAAGCAATCTCCTTGGCTGAGAGCTCGGGAATGAAAGATCTTCTATGTTTCGTTCTTTTCTTGGCAGGGGATGCGCACTTCTTAAGAAGAGAGTTCGACAGCTCACTCGAACTGTATCGAAAAGCAAAGGAATTGTCAATTGAAACAGGACACTCAGAACATTCATTCATCGCAGATGTAAGCGAGTTGGTGACTGTTTGGGCTCGCAAGGAAAAGCCACGTGCAGAGCTGCTTGTGTCAGTGAAATCCATTGTAGGACCAACATCGAAGTGGCTGGAGAAAAAGGATGCTTCCATGATGCGAGATTTGTACCAGATTGTGGTGGAGGATCCTTCCGTCGAGAGCGAGCTTTGCGTCTTCTATGACGGTGAAATGAATTTCCAGTGTCGCGTGGAACGCAATTCTCTCAAGAAAGAGTGCTTTGGCAATCTGTTTTGGATGGGGGGTCTCTGCAAACACTTCAAGGATTTCCTTGGATCATTAGACCGTTAGGAAGTTTTGGAACAACTGTAGGCAATTCTGTTTTCAGCAGCCAACCTTGATGTTTTTCGCATTGCGGAGTAAACGATAGAGTCATAGGAATTCATGGTTTCCTTGCGTCGTTTTACGCGTAAGGAGCATCACTACGTATTACAAGGCCCCATATACTAGGCAACCACTGCATAAGCTAGAAGTAAACGATACTTGTTAGCGAAGCGTACTCGCAGTCAGGTTTCTTTCCAAGTTTGCTCCTACTTCAAGTCGAGAACGACTCTCTGCCAGAATGAGCGCCAGATGTACTAATTCCGACCAACGTGTACTACTGGCACTAGAGCAGATATGCGTGTACTGGAGCTGCAGAAGAATAGCGCAGTTTTCCTAGGTGTCGTTCGACCACTTGGGCAAGATGTGGATGTGTTCCCCAGTACACGCGATGCTTTATTCCCTTATGAGTCTAAAACATAACGTTTACTCGCGTTCTTCGGTTGAAAGAAGTCGAAATTCAACGGGATTAACGTTTTATGTCGGATTCCATTAACTGCGACGGGAAACTATGTCAAATGTCGACACCTCTGTTGTGATCATTGGTGCAGGGCCAGCAGGTCTAACTGCCGCCAGAGTGCTAACCGAACTGGACATTGACTACATGCTACTGAGCAGAGAGAAAGTGCCAGGGGAGAATAAGGCCTGTGCGGGGTTCATACCATCCAGCGCTCTTCGCGATTTTGACATAAGCACTCTTCCTGGAGCACATACAGTAACAACAGTGCGCATGAAGTTCCCAAGGCAAGATATGAAGACAGTGGAATTCGGAGCAAAGGTTGGCGTAAATGTCAATCGCGCAGACCTTGGTATGACGATGCTGAAGCATGTTGGCGCGGGTAGTGGAGAGATACGTTTCCAGACTGAGGTAGGCCGTGTATCTGTCAAGCAATCCGGATGTGAAATTACACTCCACAAACAAGGACAATCCGAGAAGCTGACGTCAGAGATTGTGATTGATGCTAGCGGCGTAAATCCCGTATCACTCAAGACAGTACAATTGCGAAAGCGGCTTCCTGATTATCTTATGGGCTACACAGCTCAGTATCAAATGCGAAGACCCTCATCAATGGGCGCTCTGAAAGGAGTAAATGATTTCTACTATGGCAGCGACTTTTCACCAAGCGGATACGCCTGGGTGTTTCCCCGCGGGCACGATATTGCAGTGGGCACAGGGGGACTGCTAAGGTCCTTCAAAGAAGAGAAGAAGAGCATGTTCGAATACCTTGATCACCTTATTTCTCATGACGATTCTGCTAGAGTGGCTCTCGAGAGCGCAGAGGTTGTCAAGAGGGAGTCAGCGTTAGTTCCTCTTGCAGGCGTTGTGCAACCCTCATTCACGGACCGGCTCATGCTTGCTGGTGATGCAGCGGGACACTGTTGCCCCATAACAGGAGAGGGAATCCACTACTCGATGATAGCGGGAAAGAAAGCGGCACAGACAGCTGCAAAAGCAGTAAAGAAACGAAACTATTCAGCTGGAATTCTATCCAAGTACGAAAAGGATTGGGTCAAAGCTATTGGCTCGAATCTCAAATGGGGACTGTGGTTACAGCAAAAAATGGTAAGGTCAGGTTCTGGTGGATTTGGATCAAGTCTGATGGGTTCCGACAGGAGCTGTAAGATCATCGCAGAGATGCTTGTCGGTGCAAGGTCAGTACGGTCCACTCTTCTTGCAGCATCCCCCACATATATGGCCAAAAAACTGCGGCGTTAAAGCGCAAGGTACGGCACCTTGCTCTACAATACAATTGCTAGTCTGCCCATTTTGTTCTTGTTCAATGGTGAAAGGATTAGGAAGAGATTCCGAGCGTATTCTTTAGGATTAGCTGGAAACTCCAAAAAGGAAGAGAAAGCAAACCCGCCAACCTAATGCATTTCGTTGACGGGCCGGCTTGGAGAGTGGACGTTGAGATAGAGAGTGGACAGTTCTACAAGTTTTAGGATCCTGCAGTTCCCCGCATCTTGTGAACAATGAAGCATTTCTGACGATAAGCCTGTTCGTCAAGATCAGTGATGTAATTCTCCAGTTGCTTGACCCTGGTGAACTCTTCCTGAATACCAAGGTCTCGAACGGTGAGCATTGCTTTCTTATTCTCGATTCGGACGTAAACGCCGCCCAAACCGACATTGTGTTTCATGTATACTGGCTCGTCCTGGTTTTTAACCCTGTAGAAGCCTTGTCTCCTGAGCATTCGTGTGAACATCATCATTTTGTCTTGGCCCTCCCGGCGGTTGACAAGAAAGTGGTAAACGCTACCCTCAATATAAACCCATTCGGTTTTGATGTGTAAACGCGCCATACTGAACTGGAAGCTCAATCTGCAAATACAGCGGAATCTGAGTTTCCTGCATCGAAATGTGCAG